>NZ_VSLZ01000009.1 GCF_010747475.1 Halorussus sp. MSC15.2
TAGGTGATTCGCGCCATCCCCTCGAAGTGGGCGCCCCAGTTCAATAAGAGTGATTGCGGCGCTCGGGCGTCGCCGCGAGACCGCATGCGACACGCGTTTAGGGACCGCGCCCCCAATTCGGACCATGAGCAGTGAACGGGCCAACAGCGAGCGAACGAGACGCCGCCGGTCCCACCACTGGTACTGGGTGGCCGCCATCCCGGCGACGTTCCTCCTGTGGCTGGCGACTCTCGGGTGGCTCGCGCTGGCCTCCTCGTGGGAGGCGTTCGGATTCGGCGGCAACACGGTCGAACTCTCCCTCGTCGTGCTCGGCGTACCGTTCGTGTTCCTGACGGCCTACTTCCCGCTGGCGGTGTATCGGGACGCTGACTACGTGAACCGGACCAGCGGTAAGTGGGCACCCGAACCGATGCGGATGGCGCTGGCCGCCGGACTCGGTCTCGTCGTGATGATTCTAGTCGGCGTTCCGTCGCTGTTCTTCGGACTCCCGCCGACGTACGGGGTCGTCGCGGGGTTCGTCGTCAGCGTCCCCTTCGCGGCCTACTACCTCTCGAAGCGCCGCGAACACGTCGGCATCCCCGACGTGCCGTGGTGACTCACTCCGGGAGGTCCGTCTCCGCCTCGGCGTCGAGGTAGTCGTACAGCGCCCGGTAGAGGCCCGACGACTCGCTACCGTCGGTACCCGACCCGTCTTCTCCGTCGGACTCCCGCAGCGTCTCCCAGTCGCCGACCAGCGCGAGGAATCGCTCGGCGCGGGTCAGCGCGACGTTGAGTCGTCGCGGACCGTCCGGGTCGCGGCCGAGGAACCCCACGTCGCCGCGGTCGTTGCTCCGGACGAACGAAACGACGATAGCCTCGCGCTCGCCGCCCTGGAAGGAGTCGATGGTGTCCACCTCGACCTCCCGGTCGAGTCGCCCCCGAATCTCGTGGACCTGCCCCTCGTAGGGCGTGACGACGCCGACGTTCTCCGGGCGGACGCCGGCGTCGAGCAGTCGCTCGACTATCGAGACGACTTCCTCGGCCTCCGCCGGGTTGGCGTACGAGTGGGAGTCGTCGGTCCGCTCTGACCCCGACACGTCCGCGCGGACGACCGCCGGGAGGCCGTCTATCGGGGTCACGTCCCGGCCGTTCCGGAGCGCGCCGTCGTAGAACCTGTCGGCCGGGAAGCGGGCGATGGTCTCGTGCATTCGGTACTGGGTGGTTAGCATCGTGCCGAGTCGATGCCCGTACACGCCGCTAGACTGCCGGTCCGACGAGTCTCGCGAACCGGACGTTCGCTCACCCCCGTCCTCGGCGTAGAGATGCTCGAACAGCGAGTGGTGGCGGTCCTCGTCGGGAGTCGTCCGGGCGTCGAACGGCGGGAGTTGGCGGTGGTCGCCCGCGAGGACCAGACGGTCTCCCTCGACGGCCGGAACGAGCGTCGAGGGGACGGTCGATTGGGTCGCCTCGTCCACGACCACGAGGTCGAAGTCGGCGTCGAGTTCGGCCGCGCTGTTGTTGGTCGTCGCCACCACGTCGGCGGTGGCCGGGTCGCCCCCGCCGTGGCGGCCGTAGTTGTCCCGGACGAACGCCTCGTCGGAGTGGTCGGCGCGGTGGCGGGCGAGGTCGAACTCGTCCTCGACCGCGGCGTAGTAGTGGAGCGACCCCTCGTCGGGGTGGCCCTCGGCGCTGGCCCCGACGAGCAGGTTGTCCACGGCCTGATTCGAGTCGGCGCACGCGAGGACGCGCTCGCCGGTCTCGACCGCCCGGCGGACGACCTCGACCAGCGTCCGGGTCTTGCCGGTCCCCGGCGGGCCGTGGATGCAGAAGGCGTCGTCGGCGTAGCACGCCCGGGTCGCGGCGAGTTCCTGTCGCTCGTTCAGGTCTGGGTCGGCCGGGCGCGCCCGGCGACCGGTCTCGCAGGCGAACGTGGCGTCCCGGTTGCCGGTGAGCAGGTCGCGGAGACCGGGGTCCGACCGGGCGGCCTCGACCGCGTCGGCCTCCCGGCCCGTCGGCAGGTCGTTGAGCAGGAGCGAGAGACCGAGCGAGTCGGCGGATTCGAGGGCGTCTACCGCGGCGTCGGGGGCGTCCGCGTCGTCGGCGCGGAGCACGAGGTCGATAGTGAAGTCGGCGATTCGGTCCACCGTCGCCTCGACCGGGAGGCGGTCCGGCGCGGCGCTGGGGTCGTTGCTGTGGAGGAGAACGTCGTTTCCCTCGAAGATGCGAAAGCGGTCGGTCACGTCGCCGTGGGTGTTCTCGGCGAGGACGTGGAACCGGACGCGGTTCTCGTCGGTGCGGGAGAAGCCGCCGATGTCGGAAATCGCGGAGTCGCCGTCGGCGGCCCGCTGGCCGGGCGTGCGGTGGCTCGCCGTCTCGCGGTTTCGCTCACGTTCGCTCTCGCGCTCCGCATCGACGAACGCCGCGAGGCGGTCGAAGTAGTCGTCGGGGTCCTCGGAGCGCTCCGGCGGTTCGCGGCTCAGCGGGTGGTCGGCGTAGTCGGGGAGGTCGTCGGGTTCGAAGCCGGGGAGCCAGAACCGGACCCGGCGGGCCAGCGGTGTGTCCGCGAAGTCGTCGGCCGAGAGGGGTTCGGGGTCGCCGTCCGCGTCGAGGGAGACGAACACGTCGCCCCGGACCGGGTGGTCCTCGTAGACCACGTACTCGTCGGTGAGCGCGGCCGAGTCCGGTTCGTGGAGGGGGACGCAGAGCCAGTCGTCGCGGTCGGAATGGGCGAGGAATCGGGCGCGGTTCGGGAGGACGGAGACGAGTTCCTCGATAGGGAGCGAGTCGTCGGCACTCGGCGCGTCGGCGTCCGGTCCGCCGGGGCGTGCGAGGCCCTCGTCGTCGGGGCGCACGTGACGGGCGTCGCCGGGGTCGAACTGGCGGACGGCGTACTCGAACAAGAGAGTCACGGGTGGAACCGTTAGGAGAGCGAGGCGTAAAGCCTGATTGGGGGTGTCGAGGTGGAAACCGGAATCGCGTCCGCGAGGAGAACGAACAGGGTTTCAACCTCCGGCGCGGACGCTCACACATGAGCAAACACGGGACCGAGATACGCCTCGCCACGCGGGGGTCGGACCTCGCGCTCCGGCAGGCGGCCGAGGTGAAGGCCGCGCTGGAGGACCGGCGATTCGACGTGGAACTGGTGGAGGTCGAGACGACGGGCGACGAGATTCGGGACGAACTCATCCACCGCCTCGGCAAGACCGGGGCGTTCGTCCGGAGTCTGGACGAGAAGGTGCTGTCGGGGGAACTCGACGGCGCGATTCACTCGATGAAGGACATGCCGACCGACAGCCCCGAGGAACTGGTGGTCGCCGCCATCCCCGAACGCGCCAGCGCGAACGACGTGCTGATAACCCCGGACGGGACGGAACTGGACGAGCTCCCCGAGGGCGCGACTGTCGGCACCTCCAGCCTCCGACGGAAGGCCCAGTTGCTGAACTACCGCGACGACCTGAACGTCGAACCCCTCCGCGGGAACGTGGACACCCGCGCCGAGAAACTGCTCGCGCCCGCACTCCAGCGCGAACACGAGGAGCGAACGCAGGCCGAGAAGGAGAAGCAGTCGGACAAGGCGATGGCCCAGAAGGGCCACAAGAAGGAGTACGAGGGCGAGTTCGACCGGACCGTCGAAGAGTGGTTCAACGACCTCGCCGAGGTCGAGCGCCGGGCGTTAGAGCGGGAGGTCGAGACCGAGTACGACGCCATCGTCCTCGCGCAGGCCGGACTCGAACGGAGCGGTCTGGCCCACCACCTCGACTACGTCGAGTTGCCCAGCAGTCAGTTCGTCCCCGCACCCGGACAGGGTGCGCTCGCGCTGACCGCGCTCGACAGCGAACTCGCGGGCGACGTGAACACCGTCCTCGACCACCCCAGAACGCGGGTCGAGACCACCGTCGAGCGAACCATCCTCGCCGAGTTGGGCGGCGGATGCGTCGCGCCCATCGGTGTTCACGGCCTGATTCAGGGCGAGAACGTCCACGTGGACGTACAGGTGTTCTCGCAGGATGGCACGGAGGTCATCGAGGCCAGTCGGGACGTACCGGTCGAGAACCACGTCTCGGCCGCCAAGGAGTTCGCGGCCGACCTCGCCGAGCAGGGTGCCGACGACCTCATCGAGGCCGCGAAGGCCGACGACGAGGAACGAGAGAGCAAGCGGGGTGAGTCCGTCCATCAGGAGGACGAGTGAGATGAGTCGAGACGTGCGAGTCGCCGTCTTCCGACCCGACGACGAACGACTCGCCGAGGCCGAGCAACTGCTGGACTCGCTCGGTGCCGAGACCGTCGCCGACCCGATGCTGGAAGTCCGACCGACGGGCGAGACGCCGCGAGACGGGGCGTACGTCGTCCTGACGAGCAAGACCGGCGTGGAGTTGGCCGCGGAGGCCGGGTGGGACCCCGACGGCGCGACGGTCTGCGCCATCGGCGAGAGTACGGCCGAGGCGCTCCGCGACGCGGGATACGACGTGGACGTCGTGCCCGAGGAGTTCTCCTCGGCCGGACTGGTCGAAGCCCTCGAAGACGAGGTCGAGGGCGAACGCGTCGAAGTCGCCCGGAGCGACCACGGGAGCGACGTGCTGACGGACGGCCTCGCCGACGCGGGGGCCGACGTAAACGAAACTACGCTATATCAATTGGTGCGTCCCGAGGGGTCCGGCGAGTCGGCCGCCCTCGCGGCGGCGGGGGACCTCGACGCCGCCGTCTTCACCTCGTCGCTGACGGTGGGCCACTTCTTGGAGGCGGCCGAGGAGCGCGACGTCCGGGAGAAGGCAATCGCGGGTCTGAACGACGCCGTGGTCGGCGCTATCGGCGACCCGACCCGCGAGATGGCCGAGTCCGAGGGCATCGAGGTGGACGTGGTGCCCGAAGTCGCGGACTTCGAGGCGTTGGCCTGCGAGGTCGTGGAGACGGCCGCGCCGACGTATCACGAGTGACCGCGACGCCGGTAGCTATCTTCTCGCTCTCGGTCGAATTCCCGGACGGAACGCGGTTTCTGTCCGTCCCGCCGAGCGAATTTTCCGACGCGAACCCGAACGGCCCGACGAGCGTGACGGACCCGATACGCCGCTGTCCGGACCACGGTTTCGTGACCGCACCTGCCAGCGGTGACCCGGACTGTCCGGAGTGCGGCGCGGACGTCGAGCGAGTGCTCCCGGGCGAGCGCAGACGCCGCCTCTCGAAGTTCGTCAGCGGCGCGCTCCGCCACTTCCCCGACGAGGCCGGTCTCGAACTGGACGACAGCGGGTGGGCCGACTACGCCGCCCTCGAAGACGCGGTGGTTAGCAAGTACGAGTGGGCCGACCCGCAACTCCTCGCCGCGGTGGTCGCCACCGACCCCAAGGGCCGATTCGAGCGCGAAGGGGGTCGGATTCGCGCGGCGTACGGTCACTCGGTGGACGTGACGCTGGGAGCGAGTGAAAACGACGCCGAGAACGAGATTCCCGACCGACTCTACCACGGTACCGACCCGGACAATCTGGACTCGATTCACGCGGAGGGGTTACACTCCATGAACCGGCAGGAGGTTCACCTTTCGGGGACGCCCGCCGAGGCCCGTGAGGTGGGACGTCGGCACACCTCGAGTCCGGTCGTCCTCGAAATCGACGCGTCCGAGATGGTCGCGGACGGCCACCGAATCTCGAAGCGCGGCGCGGAGACGTACACCGCCGACGAGGTACCGCCGGAGTATTTGGACGTTCGAGAGCAGGAGGAGAGGGACTGAGACGGACGGGAGGACTCCGAAGCGGGAGACGCAGAACTTTATAAGTAATAACGACTTACCTTGCTCCGAATGGCTTCCGCTGGTCCAGTTCCCGCTCTCGCAGAGCGCGCCGCCGCGTGCGCCGACCGCTTGCGAGACGCCGACGAGGTGTTGCTCGCGTCCCACATCGACGCCGACGGACTGACGAGTGCGGCGATAGCGTCGCGGGCGCTCGAACGCGCGGGCGTCCCGTTCGAGACCGTCTTCAGCAAGCAGTTGGACGCCGACGAAATCGCGTCCATCGCGGCGACCGACTACGAGACGGTGCTGTTCACCGACTTCGGGAGCGGCCAGTTGGACCTCATCGCCGACCACGAGCGGGCGGGCGAGTTCACCCCGGTTATCGCCGACCACCACCAACCGGCAGAGGCGGACACCGAGTTCCACCTGAATCCGCTGTTGTTCGACATCGACGGCTCCTCGGAACTCTCAGGCGCGGGTGCGGCGTACGTCCTCGCGCGCGCGTTGGAACCAAACGGGACCGACAACCGCGACTTGGCGGCGCTCGCGGTGGTCGCGCAGTCGGCGACATGCAGACGACCGACGGTGAACTCGTCGGGGCGAACCAGTCCATCGTCTCCGAAGGCGTCGAGGCGGGCGTCGTGGAGACGGCGACCGACCTGACGCTGTACGGCAAACAGACGCGGCCACTGCCGAAACTGCTCGAATACGCCAGCGACGCGTACATCCCCGGCATCACGAACGACGAGAGCGGCGCGCTCCGGTTTCTCGACGGTCTCGACGTGGACCTGAAAAACGAGGACGGCGAGTGGCGGTGCTGGGTGGACCTGAACGAGGACGAACGCAGTACGGTCTCGAACGCGCTCCTCCAGCGCGCCGTGTCGAGGGGCGTCAGTTCCGACCGAATCGAGGGACTCGTCGGGACGAGCTACGTCCTCACCGCCGAACCCGAGGGCACCGAACTCCGGGACGTGAGCGAGTTCTCCACCCTCCTGAACGCGACGGCGCGCTACGAACGTGCCGACGTGGGGCTGGCGGTCTGCCTCGGCAACCGCGACGGGGCGCTCGACTGCGCGCAGAACCTGCTCGCCAACCACCGGCGGAACCTCTCGGAGGGTCTCCGGTTCGTCGAGCGCGAGGGCGTCACCCGCGAGGAGCACATCCAGTGGTTCCACGCCGGAGACGAAATCCGCGAGACCATCGTCGGTATCGTCGCCGGGATGGCGGTCGGGTCGGACGGCATCGAGCGCGGGACGCCCATCGTCGCCTTCGCCGAGAAGACCGACGACGGAGAGGTGACGGAGGTGAAGGTCTCGGCACGCGCCACGCCATCGCTCACGCGCCGCGGTCTCGACCTCTCGGTGGTGATGCGCGAGGCGTCGCAGGCGGTCGGCGGCGACGGCGGCGGTCACAACGTCGCCGCGGGCGCGACGGTGCCGAAGGGCACCGAGGAGGAGTTCGTCGAGCGCGCCGACGAACTCGTGGGCGAGCAGTTAGGATAGCCGACGGCGAGACAGAACGGGACACACGTATTTTCGAGCGGTTACGGTCGATAGCACCGCCGTTCCGCGGGCCTGTGAGTTCGAAGTGACGGATTGAGCGTCTCTGTCCGCCAAATTCGGCGACCGCGTCGAGGTTCCTCTGGCAGCTATCGTCGAGCGAGGGGACAGAATTAATATCGCGGTATTTGATTTATGAGAGTGGTGGTGCCGATTTACCCCGACTTACCGAATTACGTGACGAGACGGAAGATAGCTAACCGGAACAGCCACCTCACGCTCGGCGAGTCATCCGAGTCAGTAGGCGCGTACCGAAATTCACTCAGTCGAGTCGGACGGTCAGGCGTACGTCGGGGAAACCATCGGTGCCGGCGGGAAGGAAGGTCCCGAAGCGACGGGAGTTCTCAGTACTAGATGGGAGAACGTGGACTGGTCCGGAGTTGTATTCTACTGTTGTCCTCGCGCACGCGCGACCGTTACTCACGGGCCACCGCGACGCGGCATCGCCCGACTTTTATCCGCGCTCGTCCAATTCCGGCACATGAGCGACTTCGACCCCGAGAAGTTCGAGGACAAGTACGTCCACTACTTCAACGAACTCCAGAAGGCGTACAAGAACGCGTTCAACCGACTCAACGAACGGTACGACTCCGAACTCATTCACGCCATCGACCAGCAGATTCTGAACGAGTCCGAACCCTTCTACGAGGGTGACGGCGAGTTCCGCGTCGAACTCCCGGAGAACCCGACCGAGCGCGTGCAGGCCATCGTAGTGGACGACGAGAAACTCGAAGAGATGCTCGATATCTACGTCGAAGAAATCGAGACGGAACTTCGTCGCGTGTTCGGTTTCGAGTCCGAGAGCGAGGCGTAGTTCAGATTCAGCCAACGCGGATACGGCGGTTTTTCAGCGGTATTCCGACGTTCCTCTGTGTGGGCCACGTAAGGGGACTGAGCCGGGGTTGGTCGCTATAAATTACCTATCGCTATATTCAATACCGGCTTGAGTCTCGACTTCGACCGATACGCAGCGAGAATCCGACGAGTGTAGCCGAGTTCGAAGCCATCGAGGCGGCGGGTCGGTTCTCCTCCGTGCGAGGATTAGGGACACACGGGCGCGGGGAGACGGTGAACTGTGTATAGAGCGTTTCAGTCGAAGCGTAGCTCTCCAGGACGATTACCACGTGACCCCTCGCTCGGGAGAAGCGGTTTCAGAGCATCCAATCACGATTCCTATCCGGACAACGAGTTCCGGGGGCGACCGCGGGTGTCCATCGAGTAGAGGCGACCTGAGCAGGTTCGACGTGAGGCCGGATTCGAGATTCGTTCAGTGAATATCGATTTACGGTTAATATATCCTATTCGTCTTTAGTTATCAATTCCCGACAGTGTTTAAACGAATGTGTTTATTAATCTAAGATACAGTTATTACACCACCATCCAATTCACAAGTCGAAGCAATGGTTGAAAAAGAAAACCGCGTAAATAGAAGTCGTCGTAGTGCGATAAAATCTCTCGGTGCTGCAGCGGTCGGTCTCTCTACCGCTCCGATGTTGGGCAGCGCAAAACCGGGCGACGAGGAGATTTACGAGCGAGCGTACCGAATCCTCGAAAAGACCGGAAGTCACGAAAAGTTCAATCAGTACATGAAGAAGAAGGGGCTTTTCGTCTCCACCGTCCAGAACACGTACACGGTCCCCCGCCCGTCTACCTCCGATGGGGAAGTCGGAACGCAGTACTTGGACAAGGCGGACTTGAACACTGGTCTCACCTTGACGGCCTACTCCAGTACGGACACCAAGTACACCGCGACGATTTCGTGGGATTGGTCCCGACAAGACGCCGACGACTGGGGCGAACCGCCGAAGGACCTTGTCGGATTCTTCTGGCGAGACAACGAGTGGTACGTACAGGGTTCGGAGTACGACTACATCGACAAACACGTCTCGTTCCACTCCAGCAAGAACGACGGTGACGAAGGAATGGTCTTCGACTTCAACGATTCGAAGGGTGACGGTGGCGACCGGCACTGGGCCTCCATCGAAGCGCGGTACGACGCCGAGAACGTCGACTCGGAAAAGAGACAGATATTCGGAAAGTACGTTCACACGTACGATTCGTTCTCGTATCCCGAGGTTTCGGTCGGTCTCCCGAAGGGTATCGACATCACGTCTCCGAGTGACGTCGACGGGAAAACGTGGACGTCCGAGGAGACCGAGGACGACGAGCGTCTCGTCGTTTCACCCGACAATATGGTGGTCACGTAATCAGGTGCTCGGACAGTCGAACGCGGCTAGTCGAACAGCCATGTAGGTATCCGTTTTCGAGTCGGCGGTCGGGTTGAAGAAGGGAACCGACGACGGCGAACTACCGGAATGCGGAGTCCGACTATCCGCAGTTCTGAACGCTCGTTTCGACGTCGTCGTTCCGGAGCGTAACTCGCAGGCGATTCGGTTGGTCGCCGGTACAACCGAACGACGTTATCAGTTCCGGGTCTCGCCCGTGTTCGAACTCGTCTTGACCGGTCCAGACGTGGATACGGTACTCTCGGTCTGCGTTCGAGATTTCGAGCGCGTGGATAGTTTCCGCCTGAGAGGACAATTCGTCCGAGGAACGAGGCGGAAGGGTAACGGACTGGACCCACACCTCTTCGTCGTCGTCCACTCGTTCGACCGTGACCGTAGCGAGTTTCTTCTGCTCCGAGTCGTTCGTAATCGTAACGTTCACCTCACCCACGGTCTGGTTACCGCGCGAAAACGAGGAGCACCCCGCAACCAGCGACAGTGTTCCGAGGCAACCAGCAGAGAGAAACGACCGGCGGGACCATTTAGGAGACATCGACTGAGCCTACAGATGCGAGTGCGAAATACTTTCTCCCTGTCTTTCTGTTGAAATATGCGGGCGAAGCAGCCCTAGCTGCATCCCGGACGAAAGCGCAGAGCGCCAGTCGAACGACGATGGCCTCGGAGTGTTGAACCAAAGGCCTAAGACTTCCCGAAACCAACTTCGCCGTATGAGTACCGAGACTCAGGACGAAGGGGACGACCTCGAGGAGCGCGTCAGCAACTTCCTGCGGCGCAACTTCCCCCAGATTCAGATGCACGGCGGCAGCGCGGCCATCCAGAACATCGACCGCGAGACAGGAGAAGTTCACATCCAACTGGGCGGCGCGTGCAGTGGCTGTGGCATCTCGCCGATGACGATTCAGGCCATCAAGAGCCGCATGGTGAAGGAGATTCCCGAAATCGAGCAGGTTCACGCCGACACCGGTATGGACGGCGGTGGCGGTATGGGCGGCAGTGGCGGCATGAGTCCGTCGTTCCCCGGCGAGACGACCGACGACGGCGAGGACAGCGACGAAGGTCCGCAGGCTCCCTTCTAAGTCCGGATTGTCGCACGGAAACGTCCCGATTCTTCGCGTAGAACGCGGCTAACATCAGGATATTTATCCCGCAGGGAGTTGGACGGTACTGGTATGACCAACGACGACGCTGCGGGGAACGTCGTGTTCGTGGTCATGGACACGGTTCGCAAGAGCCATCTCTCAGTCTATGGCTACGACCGACCGACGACGCCGGGCTTGGAGCGGTTCGCCGACGAGGCGGCCGTCTTCGAGCAGGCGGTCGCCCCCGCTCCGTGGACCCTCCCGGTCCACGCCTCGCTGTTCACGGGGATGTACCCGAGCGAACACGGTGCGAGCCAAGAGAATCCGTACCTCGAAGGTGCGACGACGCTCGCCGAGACACTCTCGGGTGCGGGTTACGAGACGGCCTGCTACTCCTCGAACGCGTGGATTACGCCCTACACGCACCTCACCGACGGCTTCGACAGTCAGGACAACTTCTTCGAGGTGATGCCCGGGGACTTCCTGTCGGGACCGCTGGCGAAGGCTTGGAAGGCGATGAACGACAACGACTCGCTCAGGAAGGTGGCCGACTACCTCGTCAGCGTCGGCAACAAGATTCACGAGTACACCGCCTCCGGGGAGGGTGCCGACTCGAAGACGCCGCAGGTCATCGACCGGACGATGGAGTTCATCGACGACGCGGACGACGATTACTTCGCGTTCATCAACTTGATGGACGCCCACCTGCCGTACCACCCGCCCGAAGAGTACAAGGAGGAGTTCGCGCCCGGCGTCGATTCCAGCGAGGTCTGCCAGAACTCCAAGGAGTACAACTGCGGTGCCCGCGACATCTCCGACGACGAGTGGGAGGCCATCGAGGGTCTCTACGACGCCGAAATTCGACACATCGACGCCGAACTCCAGCGCCTGTTTTCGTGGATGCGGGAGAACGACGAGTGGGAGGACACGATGGTCGTCGTCTGCGCCGACCACGGCGAACTCCACGGCGAACACGACCTCTACGGCCACGAGTTCTGCATCTACGACCCTCTCGTCAACGTGCCGCTGCTGGTCAAGCACCCCGAGATGGACCCCGGCACTCGCGAGGACCAGCAGGTCGAACTCGTGGACCTCTACCACACCGTGCTGGACCACACCGGCGTCGAGGCCGAACGCTCGACGGTTCCGCTCGACCGGACGCGGTCGCTCCTCGACGCCGATTACCGCGACTTTGCTGAAGGCGACTACGCCTTCGTGGAGTACTACCGGCCGGTCGTAGAACTGAAGCAGTTAGAGCAGAAGGCCAGCGACGCCGGCATCGAGTTGGACCGCGACTCCCGGTTCTACTCCCGGATGCGGGCCGCGCGCCGCCCCGACGCCAAGTACATCCGGAACGAGCGCATCGCCGACGAGTTCTACCACCTCGACGAGGACCCGGAGGAGTCGGACGACGCCTACGGCGAGGGCAGCGACGAGGAGGGCGAACTCGAAGGCGCGCTCTCGGAGTTCGAGCAGAGCGTGGGCGGCGAGTGGAAGGAAGTCGAGGACGACGACGTGCTGGACGACATGAGCGACGACGCTAAGGACCGGCTACAGGACCTCGGATACATCGACTGATATCGACCGACGGGGTCGTCCGGCGCGACGCGACTCGAATCGAGAAGACTGAACGGTCGTCTCCCTTTCTACACCGAATCGATGCCGACCACGCTAACGACCGTGCCGCCAATCGCGATGGGTACCCAGTAGACAGCGCCGCGGAAGATTATCACGGCGGCGAAGGCGGTCTCCCAGCCGACCGCGGCACCGGGGAGGCTGGACAGCAGACCGACGAGTACCGCTTCGATGCCGCCCGCGCCGCCGGGGAGCGGCGTGACCCCCGCGATAGCGCCCACCGGTACGACGAACAGGAGGACGGAGAACGGAATCGGCGAGCCGATGGCCAAGAACGCCAGCCAGAGCGCGACCATCTGGCACACCCATCCCACCGTCGAGGCGGTGAGCGCGAGCGTCAGTCCGCGCCGGTTCGTCGCCACGCGCTCTATCGAGTCGAAGAACTCGCCGACGCGAGATTCGAGGGTGTCCCGTTTGAGCGACACGTCCACGGGAGCGACTCGGGTGACGAATCGAAGTATCGGCGCGAGCACTCGCGCGATAACG
The DNA here is from genome assembly GCF_010747475.1 of Halorussus sp. MSC15.2. Classification (NCBI taxonomy): domain Archaea; kingdom Methanobacteriati; phylum Methanobacteriota; class Halobacteria; order Halobacteriales; family Haladaptataceae; genus Halorussus; species Halorussus sp. MSC15.2. The sequence continues at coordinate 12,707 of NZ_VSLZ01000009.1, forward strand.
CGCTGCAGCGCCTGCCGGTTCCGCCAGCCGAAGAACCCGACGAAGGGGACGGCCACCGAGAGGACGACGATGGCCGCCGTGGCGAGTCGGAGGCGGCGACCGAACGAGGTCTGGGTCGCGTAGAACCCGGCACCGCCCAGCGCGAGGACGATTGACGGGACGAAGTTGAGCGAGTCCACGCTCGCGATGGCCGCCAGTCCGCGCTCGTACTCCGTGTCCGCCACCTTCGAGATGAGCAGTGCGGTGACGGGTTCACCGCCCGCCTGCCCGAACGGCGTGATGTTGTTCGAGAACATCGCCCCGTTCAGGATGAAGAACGACTTGAGGAACGACACGTCGACGCCGAGTACGTCGAGGACCGTCCGGAGACCGAACCCCCACGCCGCCAGCCAACCGAGCGTGACCACCACGAGGAGCGCGACCATCTCGCCGTCGGCCCGCCGGAGTTCTCGGACGAGTCCCTCGACGCCGACGAAGTACGAGAGCAGACCCAGAATCGCGAACGTACCGAGAAACCCGAGAATGGTAGTTCGCAACTGCGCGTCGTTCATGGGCTACGCTTGCTTTCTGCATTAATCAGTATGTCGGAATCTCCACCCGTATCGGACGGAGAAAGGGGAACTTAGAGAGAGTTGCGACGTGCGTAGTCGTCCGTACGGCCGCGTTTCAAACGGTTAGCTATCGGAGTAACGGACGACCCGTTCACTCTTTCGGGTGCTCCACGGGTCCGTTCTCCCACGCCCGAAGCAGGTTCGTCAGCGTCCGGTTGACCGGGACCGTTCGGTCGGTCTCGCGCGCGCGGGCGAGAACGTATTCGTTGATGGCCCCGACTTCGGTCCGCCTGCCAGCCAACACGTCTTGGTACATCGAGGACGTGTTTTGGGCGGTGGTCTCGGCGACGCGCTCGACGGCGTTGACGGCTTCGTCGTCGCCCAGTTCGACGCCCTGTTCGCGTGCGACGCGAGCCGTCTCGCGGGCCGCGTCCGCGGCGACGTCGCGGGCCGGACCGTCGAGGAGCGCACCGTTCTCCACGCGGGCCAGCGCGGTCGTGGCGTTGATGCCCGCGTTGACCGCCAACTTCTCCCAGAGGCGGCGAGGCATGTCGTCGGCGACGGTGGTCTCGATTCCCGCGGTACCGAAGGCCCGACCCACCGCGTCGGCTATCTCGGCGGTGCCGCCCGTGCGCGGGCCGAGGACGACTTCGCCGCGGCCGGTACACTCGACTTCGCCCGGTTCGCGGAGGACCGCGCCGTAGGTCGCGGTTCCGGCGAGGACCGGGCAGTCGAGCGACTCGGCGAGCGTCTCCTCGTTGCCCATCCCGTTCTGGAGTGAGAGCGCGGCGTCGAACTCGCCGGTCGCGAGGGTCTCTCCCGCCGCCTCGGTGTCGAAGGCCTTGACGGTCACCACCGCGAGGTCCGCCGCGAGACCGGTCCCGTCGGTGGTCGCGCCGGGGCGAACCGCGAAGTCGAACCGGCCCCCCACGCGGAGACCGGACTCGCGCACCGCCGCGACGTGGGGGTCGCGTCCGACGAGCGTGACCGCGTGTTCGCGGGCGAGCAGGCCCCCGACGAGGCTTCCGAGGCTTCCCGCGCCGAACACGACGATTTCCATGTCTCCTCGTCGGGGTCGCGGGTAGAAAAATCGGTGTGTCTCGGAGTCGGTCCGGTTCTCGCGACCGGGTAGTTCGTCTCAGTCCTCGGTCCAGTACATCAGCGCTTCCTTCGGTTCGCCGCAGTTCGGACACTCGTCCGGAATCCCGTCGTCTATCTCGCCCATCTCGCCGCACTCGGTACACCGCCACATCAGTTCGCCCTCGCCGTACTCGTGACCCGCGCGAGAGTGTTCGACGCTCAGACTCTCGACGCCCTCTCGCGTGGTGACGAAGAACCCGCCGCGCTCGAAGCCGCGAATCTGGCCGATTTCGTTGCCGTCGTCGTCGTAGACGCTCTGGCCCAAGTCGAGTTGCATGATGGTCTCGGATGCCTGCTCGTCCCCGTCGTCCTCTAGTGGTTGCTCACCGTGGCCACTCATACGGTGAGGTACGGCGTAGGTACTGATAAAACTCGTCGCCGATTCACGTAAGCGGAAAGAAGTTGTCGATAACTACGGTAGGTTCACAAAACTACAAAATTTGGATATTACTCCGACGGTTTCGCGGAAACCGTTTCGATGTCGGCGTTCCAATCGATGACTGCGTTTGCTTCAGTCGGTTGGATTCCCCGGTTTGGAACGCGGACGAGGATGAGGTGGAGGGGAGACACGTTGAGTCCACCATTAGTTTCGAGTTCTTCGAATCGGAGCTGGAGCGATTGAGTCCCGACACCGCTAACTGACTGGAGAATCAACCGGAAGGATTGCCCGGAGACCCGAGCTTCCAATCCAATAACACTTTCTGAGCCAAAGTCTGTCTCATCAAGGAATGTACGCATCTCTTTAGAGGCTACTGACTCGTCCACGTATTTCCTCCAGTCGTCCGTCGTGAACAGTCGAAGTATCGGTTCAGTTCCACTGCCCAACATACTGTGGTCGAGGTCGCGCTGTCTTGCCACGTCATAGGACGTTCTATTTAGTGCTGGTCCCGTAGTCACGGTCTCAGAGTATGACGTAGTGGTCGGTCGCTCCCTAGTCGTTCCCGAGGAGGTCGTGTTACTGTCCTCGTTCATCGTTGTCGCGTCGGTCGGTGTTCTCGATGTTCGTGTCGATTCTGAGGCGGTGAGGCACCCCGAAAGACCGCAAACCGAAAGTATCGCCGAGAGGAGCTGGCGTCGGTTTCTAATCACAGGTCAGGGACATGAAGGACGTTACCAAGCTTTGAGGCGCTACTCGGGCAAACTACTTTGTCGCTCATATTGTTGTACTTCGAGAGATGCCTCTCGTAGCTAATACTTCCGTGTTCAGCGTAATGGAGGGAAGAACCAGCGGCGACAACTGGGGCCGCAAACGAAGTACCGGATTTTGCAGTTCCATCGTCGGTTTTGAAGTTGTAACAACTGTAGACGTTCGGTTGGAAGCCAGACGTACCTAAAGCATCGTAACACCAAGAGCAGTACTCGTAGTTGCTATCGGTATCGTCGTAAAGAACAGTTGCATAATTAGATTCATTCGCTCGGTTGTAGCCACCTGAACAACTCCCGCTGTACCCACCGACACCGATAGTGTAGTAGGAAGTAGCAGGATGACAGACCTCGCTTTCCATACTATCGTTTCCAGTTGCACAGGCGACAGCGTATCCAGCACTCGCGTAGGATTGCAATTCCTCGCAAAGGGTACTTGTGCAGTAACCGACGTCGTTAGTCGTCTCGACCGACATACTACTTACCGGGATATCATTCGTCAGAGCGTACTCAATTGCTTGACGAGCGGCACTAGCATTCGCGTTACCCGTGTCTGGATTGTAAACTTCTAGCGGGACGATGAAATTAGAATGCGGGTCTTTCTCTTTCAGCATGTAAGCGACCGTGTCCGCACAGTCTGTTCCGTGTGAATGGCCGCTTTTCCAATCACTGCCAATGAAATCTTTGGCTTTGTCAGTATCGATACCGTTCCATTCAACGTTAGCGTCTCCGATAGATTTTGCCCAGTTTTTCCCCCAATCTGTGTCCCCACTATACCCGGTACCAATGATTCCAACTTGATTGATGGTCGAGATAGTGTAGTTTACTGACTCGAAATCACTATGGCTAGCGGTCTTTAAATCATCCGCAGAAGGCGTCGAGCCACTAGCACTCACGTTCGAGTTTGCGCTATCTGGTAACTGGAGTTCGGGGTCAAAACCGATTTCGAGCACGAAATCGAGGGCCGCGATTTTCTCAAGGTCGTCGATAGCTACGTCTGAAAGCCCGACCTTTGTAGAAATTACCTCCGGAATAAATTCAATATCTCCAAAAGCTTTGAGGCGTTCAATCTCTTGTTCCCTCGGTTGCCATCCGTGTAGCGGACGACCGTACTGACCACGTGAAACTATTTCAGAACGCTCACCACACGTACTTACTGTAATGTCGATTGTTCCGGTTGAGGACGAACGGAGTTGGCGTTTTAAATCTGCTGTAAAGATGTGATTGCCGTCGCCAGTGCTTTCGTAGGCCTTGAGACGTTTCCGAAGCGTTCGAAGCTCGGAAACGTGTTTGAGGTAGACGCTACTCCTGACAGAAGTACCTTGCTGGCCGTATTTGTTATACGGTTGTGGAGTTTGCTTTTCCCTGATGCGCTCCGATGCAGTACCAACTCCGGCGAAACTCAGCGATGTGAAGGCTCCAATTCCCTTGATGTACTGACGCCGACTTGCGTTACTGCTATTATCGTTACCAGACATGCACTCGAATCAATTCACGTTTGGTTGAAATAATTTTCTTCTGGTTAGATATATTATTGTTTTGGATATGGTATTGGCCTAATTCTATCGTCGATTAATCGAGAGAAACAGTAGTAGAAACTACGTACGAGAGCAGCGCTACATGAAGTCGGCGATGCTGCCCTGCTTGTTCTTGTCGTTCTCGAAGATGCTCTCCAGTTTCGTGTCCAGCAGTTCGAGTCGCTGCTTGGTGTACTCCCGGCAGTCGTACGTCTCGGCCACCTGAATCGCGGTCTCCATGTACTTGTTCACCGACCCCTCGTGGACGGTGAGGTTGACCTTCCCGCCGCACTTGCGGCAGTCGCCCGTGAGCGGCATTCGGCGGTACTTCTCGCCGCAGTCGAGACACCGGGTCTCCTGTCGAGAGAACGCCCGGAGGTTGCCGATGAGGTCGGGAAGGAAGTGGTACTCGATGACGCGCTCGGCCACGTCGGTCTCGTCCACCGACCGGAGCTTTCGGGCCAGTTCCAACTGCGCGTTCATCTTGTCCATCATCGACCCGAGCGTCTTGTACGCCGAGAGGTCCGGCCCGAGCGCGATGTCTGAGGTGTCGTGGCTGTGGTGGAAGTCGGTGTACTCGCGGTCGGTGCCCAGATTCTCCTCGGCGATGGTCATCACGTCCTCGACCTCGCCGGGGTCGGCCATCTCGCGGGTCGCCTCGTAGAACTCGCGGGGGTACTCCCGCACGATGTCCATGTTGTGGGCCTCGTCGTCGATTTCGGAGGGGTCGATGCGCGAGGACATCACGAGGGGCGCGTCCATCTGGCCCCCACGCTTGTCGGGTAAAAATTCTTTACTGAAGTTAAGAAGCCCGTCCATGAGAAGCATAACACAGTCCTCGTCACCGTCACAATTCCGTCGTTTCGCGGCGTGGAAGTACGGATGTGCGTATCCGACGGCCGCGGACGTGAAGCCGACGATGCGGCCCACGACCGCCGCGGAGGTGTGGGGTGCCATCCCGAAGACGAGTTCGCCGACGAGTTCGTCCCGTTCGTCCATCTCGTAGAACGGGTCGAGACCGTAGTACTGTTCCAGCAGGTCGTCCACGAAGTCGGCGGTCTTGAGCAGGTGTTCGGCCGCGCCGTCCGAGAGGACGATGTCCTGCACCTTCAGTTCGACCAGTTGGTCGTCGTGGCGGAGCGGGTCGCCGTAGATGTCCTCCTCGTAGCCCAGCGACCGGAAGTGGTCGGCCGACACGTCGAGTTCCGAGGGCCGCACGCTCGTCACGGGGAGGTCGGTCATGTCGTAGCGGACCGTCCCGTCCTTGAACGCCGAGACGCCGTGCTTCGCCCTGAGGATGCCCTTCTCGATGGGTTCGGGCGTCTTGTACGACGACGACAGCCCTTTGACGCCTTTGAGCGTGTCGAAGGCGTTCTCGCGCTCGCCCACAGATTCGAGCGCCGACCGGAACTCGTCGTTGATGTCGATGGTTCGGCGCTCGACCGGCGTGGCTTCCACCTCGCAGCGGTCACAGACCGCGCGTCCGGACTCGTCGAGTTCGACCACCGACCCGCAGGAGGGGCACTCGAAGTGCGCGAAGGTGTTGCCCCCGCACTCCGGACACTTGGCCTTGAACGTGTGCTCGCCGCAGTCCTCGCACTCCCGGCGGCCGACCTGCGCCTCTACCAGACCGGGCGTACTCTCCATGTCCGGCGCGTGCTTGGCGGCGGCGGCCACGTCGCGCTGACTGCCGCCCGCCTCGCCGATGGGGAACAGCGTGTGGACCGCGGGCGAGAGTTCCCGACTCTCGGACTTCTCCGGGCGACCCATCCGGTTGCCGACGCGCGTGGGCGCGCGCTCTCGAACTTCGAAGGGCGCGACCTCGTTGACCGCCCGAACAGCGTTGTCGCCGTCCTCGTCCTCGCCCCAGTTCCGGGCCTCCGGCGAGAGGTCGTCCCACGTCTTTTCGAGACCGTCGTCGATTCCGAGCGACCGGGCGAGCGGTCGCCACTCGGGGATTCGGATGGTCTCCTCGTCTTGCTCGTGGGGAACGAGGATGCATTCGAGCGCGGTGCGAACCGCTTCCTCGGTGAACTCGATGACCAAGTCGCCGTCGCCGCCTTCACCGTCCACGATGTCTCCCGCCGCGACCGTCTCGGCGAGGGCCTCGAACTGCTCGACGGTGGCGTCGTGCCAGAGGTACGTGTACTTCGGATGGAGCGGACAGTCGTACTCGGTCGCCCACTCCAGCGCCTCGTCGGGACTCGGGGCCGAGAGGTCGACGCTGGGCGAGTCGCGCAGCGCCTGCACGTCCGCACCGGCGGCTTCGAAGTCCTGCACCCACCACTCGAAGGTGTAGGAGGCGGGCGCGAGGGGATGGTTGTTCTCCACGAACTCGCCGTAGTTGACCAGATACTCACCGAGGTCCAGAATCTTCTCGACGCCGTTCCGGAGTTCCAGCGCCTCGTCTGGGTCGTCGATGCGTCGCACGTCGCCGTTCGCGAGGCGGACGGTCGGCCCTTCGATGGAGTCCACGGGGACCACGCCCGCGGCCTTGCCCGGACGCTCGGTCTTTATCTGGGTCCCGGTTGCGAGGAAGTCGTCCACGAGGTGCATCGTCGCGGGGTGGACGCCCGCCGTGGCGAAGCCGTGATTCCGCGCCCGACCGTAGCGCAGGCGGAAACCCCCGGACTCGCTGGGGTGCCCGAAGACGGGGCGGCCGGCGATGAGGTCCCGGAGGAACTTCTTGGCGGGTTCGACTCGCGGCGGGCCGTCGACACCTTCGACCGCCTCGTCGGAGTCCTCCTCGGCCGCGGCGTCTTCCGCTTCGGCGGCCTCGTCTTCGTCGTCTTCCCCGTCGGCGTCGTCCTCGCCGATGGTTCCGTCGATGAGGTCCTGTAGCCACGGCCAGTCGATTTCGTCCAGATTGCGGGTATACCGCTGAATCTTGGGGGCTTTGAGCGCGATACCCTCCGCGAGGACGAGACACATGCCGCCGCGGGCGTTGTTGGTATCGACCCGTTCGAGGTCCCGGAAGCCCGAGACCTCCTCGTCGCCGGTCGATTCCCCGTCGAGCATGATGGGGATGTGTTCGGCGATGAACTTCGTCTCCTTGTCCTTGGGCGAGTACTGGAGTCCGGTCTCCTTGTCGTAGAGGGTTATCTCCTCGGCGTAGCGCTCGACCTCCTCGTCGCGGGCCTCGTACTCGGCCATCCCGACGAGCGCCCGGGTGTAGTCGGCCACGAGGACCGAGAGGGCCTGCGCGGTCCCACCGGCCGACCGAATCGGTCCGGCGTAGTAGACGTTGACGAACTCGGTGCCGTCGTCGTTCTCCAGCACCTCGACGCGGTCGATGCCCTCGATAGGGGCGGCGACCACGCCCTCGGTGAGGAGGGCGACTGCGGTCCGAACTGCACCTTCGACCTTCCCGGCCTTGCTCTCGTAGTCGCCGACTCGCCCCTCCGCGAAGTCCTCGGCGAGTTCGAGGGCGGCCTCCTCGCGGGACATCTCGCCTTCCAGTTCACGGACGCGTTCGGCCACGCCGTCGATACCGAGGATGTTCTCGACCCTGTCGGCCATGTCCTTCGCGACCGGAATCTCGACTTCGGGCTTGGGGTCGCCGCTGTTCTCGCGGGCGTCGCGGGCCACCTCGAAGGCGTCGTCTAAGTCGTCTTCGAGGTCCTCGAAGTAGTCCTCGTCCTCCTCGCGCATCTATAGCCAGAGGTCGAGGTCGGTGGGTTCGTCGCGTTCGCGCTCCAACTCGTCCTCGAAGGTCCGCATGTAGAGTTCGCCGGCGAAGACGGTGGCCGAGTCGAGATGGCCCGCGAGCGTCTGGCCGCTCTTTCGCGAGAGGACGGCGTGGGTGTGAGCGAATCGGTCGCCGTCCAACCACGAGACGTTACCGACGCAGGAGGCGACTTCGAGCGGTTCGTCGAACGTCACCTCTCGGTACTGGAGTTCCGACTGGTCGTAGTACCAGATGGTGGCGTCCTGCACCGCTCCCATCGCGACGAACCACGCCGCGTCCACGCCTTCGTCGGCGGCGAGAGACTCTATCTCCTCGCGCCAGTCCTCGCCGTGGCCGAGTCTCGCTACGAACTCGCGGTCCCCTGAGACCTCCCGGTAGTTCATGTTCCGTGGAACGTGGACCGTCGGGAAAAAGGTTCAGTATTAGCTCGTTACCCGAGTTGCGCGGAACCGTGACGCAGAGAAAAACGCCGTTTAGGCGGCGCTACTTCCAGTCTTGGAGGGTGACGCTTCCGGATACGGGGACCGAAAGCCACGCGTCGTCGGCCGTCGTATCTGCGATGATGAGTCGCTCCGTGCGACCATCATCGTCTAGCGAGGCCATAACCTCGCGCTGTGCGACCGACTGCGCCGGAGTGGCCGTGTTCGGGGCCATATATGATACATGGTATCATGGGTTGATAAACGCTCCGAAACTGTAGACGGGTGGTCGAAATCGAAGTACTCAAATAGTGAGAATAGGTACCATGCCCCGATAGTAACAGCGGACCGTCACGAGTGCGTAACTGGAGCCGAGAGTCGAGACAGACCACATCTCGCCCGAGATTAGACGTAAAACCAAAAGAACAACAGAAATACCTCTAGAGAAAAGCGATACAGGCGTTAAGGCGGTCTTTCTCTAAGTAACAAACGGTAAGTTTATCCGGTCTGGTTGACAACGGACCGTTGGATGACAGATACTGACAACGTTAGCCGTCGTCGCTTCCTGCAAGCGACCGGCGGTGCGGCATCGGCCGTCGCGCTGGCTGGCTGTACCGGTTCCAACGACGATGGCGGTAAAGAGACGACGACGAACGGGACGACCACGGGCGGAGACGTGGACAAGCCGGGCGACGATGCCAACGTGCTTCGTCTGATTAACTCGACGATGACCACGCTGGACCCGGTCAAATCGACCGACAGCGCCTCCGGGACGGTTATCCAGCAGGTCTTCGACGGCCTGATGAACTACCCGAACGGCCAAATCGACGTCAAAGGCCAACTCGCGAAGGGTCACGAGGTCTCCGACGACTACAAGACGTACACGTTCAAGCTCAAGGAAGGCGCCAAGTTCCACGACGGAACCGAAGTCACCGCCGACGACTTCGTCTACTCGTTCGAGCGTCTCGCGGCCTCGGACAACTCTCGACGGGCCTACTTCATCCTCGACTCTATCGGTGTCACACACGAGACCGACAGTGACGGGAACTACAAGCCCGGTACGATGGGCGTCAGCGCCGAGGGAGACTACACCCTCAAGCTGGAACTCTCTCAGCCGTTCCACGCCACGCTGGAGATGCTGGCGTACACGTCGTTCGCCGCCGTGCCGAAAGGCATCGTGGGCGACATCGACGGCTACGACGGGAAGATGAGCCACAAGAAGTTCGCGACCAAGAACCCCGTCGGTGCCGGTCCGTTCTCGTTCGACAACTGGGAGAGCAACACCGAGGCCAAGGTCTCGAAGTTCGAGGATTACCACGGTAGTACGGCCGACGTGGACGGTATCCACTGGAACATCATGTCGGACTCCGAGGCGATGTACACCTACGGAACCGTCAACCAGAACGCCGACATGATACACGGCGACCAGTTGCCGACTAGCCACTACAACGCGGACAAAGTCTCGGTCAAGAAGACCGACGACCAAGGCCGCAAAGTCGGTACCTACGGGAAGACGACGAGCGGTGCGACGATGAAGTACACCGGCGTCTCGACCATCAACGAGTTCTACATCGGGTTCAACGCCGACGCGGTCCCGAAGCCGGTTCGTAAGGCCGCCGCCTACGCCCTGAACCAGAAGGAAGCGGTGGAGAAGGTGTTCAAGGGCCGCGGTCAGGAGTCCTACCACTTCACCCCGCCGTCCATCTACCCCGGCGGACCGGACGCCTACAACAAGCACGCCAAGGAGAACTACCCGTACGGCTACAACGAGACGCAACTGAAGAAGGCCAAGAAGGTCATGGAAGACGCCGGCTACGGCCCGGACAACAAGGCCAGTTTCACCTTCACGGTCTACCAGTCGTCGAGTACGTGGCCCGAACTGGGCAAACTGCTGCGTGACAAACTCGCCAGCGCCCACATCGACATGAGCATCCAGAAGACGCCCTTCTCGACGCTGACCAAGCGCGGTCGGCAGGGCAACCTCGAAGCGTACTCGCTCGGGTGGATTATGGACTACCCGGCCCCGGACAACTTCCTCGAACTGCTCTACCCGCCGCGGACCGACACGTCGAAGGACGCTCCGCTCTCGTACTTCAACTGGTCGGGGACCAGCGCCTCGAAGAAGGCCAAGCAGGCGTGGGAGAAGGTCCAGAACAACCCCAAGCCGACCGAGTCTGCCAAGAAGAAGCGCAACGAGGCCTACGTCGCCATGGAGGAGGCCAACTGGCAGGACGTCGTCCTCCTACCCGCGTACCACGAGATTAGCGAGCGCTTCACGTACGACTGGGTCGACGTGCCCCGCTTCGGTGCGGCCGACTTCAGTCGTCAGATGTACAACAACGTCAAACTCAGCAGTCGCAAGTAACGAGACGCCGTTTTTCTTTTTTGTGCGCGCCGCGCCGAAGGCATATCCCGCGCGGGATATACCGATGTTCGAGGGCTTATCCGTCCGTCTACGGGGTGGTACACGAAAGCGCAAGACATAATGAGAGGTCCCCCAAATTTATCACCCATGTGCGCGGTCCAGTTTGGGTACGAACAATTCGAACGAGGTAGTCACAGCCGCGGCGGTGGTTCGCCGTGAGCCGGTGGCAATACTTCGCAAAACGGGTTCTGCTTTCGGTTCCTGTGTTACTGTTCGGTGCTTCCATCACGTTTCTCGTGATTCGCGCCGGACCACTCGACCCAGTATCGGCGATTCTGGGACCACAGGGGGACCCGCAGGCATACAACGCGATTAAACAACAACTCGGGCTGAATCAGCCGCTCTGGCAGCAGTACATCGATTACATGGTGAACCTGTTCACCTTCGACTTGGGCGAGTCGTGGGTGCTGCAACCTGACACCAGCGTCTACTCGCTGGTGGCCAGTTACGCGCCTCGGACGCTCTGGCTCGGGTTCTGGTCGGTCCTCATCGCCGTGTTCATCGGCATCCCGCTGGGCTTCTACGCGGGACTGAACCCGAACACGTTCAGCGACTACGTGGCGTCGTTCGGCGGTATCGTCTGGCGCGCCATGCCGAACTTCTGGCTGGCGGTCATCCTGATGAGCGTCCTCTCGCAGTCCGAGCAGTTCCTGTTCGGGTTCGACTGGGAGACGTGGCTCTCCCCGACGAACGTCACGGGACCGCCGCCGCTGGGCAACCTCACGTCGGTCGCAGGGTTCACGGCGGCGCTGAAGAAGATAGCGCCGGCCGCCATCGTTCTCGGTTCGGCGTCGATGGGCAACGAGATGCGCATCGGGCGGACCGCCGTGCTGGAGACGGTGAACTCCAACTTCATCGAGACCGCGAAGGCGAAGGGCGTCCCGCCGCGCTCGCTCGTCTGGAAGCACATCTTCCGGAACGCGCTCATCCCGCTCGTTCCCATCATCACGGGCGAGGCGTTCATCCTCATCGGCGGGTCGGTACTGGTCGAGACGGTGTTCGACATCAGCGGTATCGGCTACCTGTTCTTCCAGGCGGTCAAGAACGGCGACATGCCGTTGGTCGGGTCGCTGATGTTCATCTTCATCCTGTTGGTGGTCCTGCTCAACATCGTCCAAGACTTCCTGTACACGATAATCGACCCGCGAGTCGGCTACGACGGAGGTGCCTGATATGAGCGCAGAGAGAGACCAAGACGACGTTTCGATTGCGGCACGTATCAAGGAGAACCCGGGTCCCGCAGTGGGGTGGATGGTCGGCGCACTGCTCCTGTTCGCCCTCGAAGCCGGGGCAGTCGTCCACTTCGTGACCAGCCTGCTGGGTAACCCGGTCGAGCTACCGACGCTGCTCTCGCGGGAACTCATCCCGAACAACGGCTACGTGACGCCGAAGGGCGTGTGGAAGGACACGTTCCTCGGTCTGCCCGCGGCCTACGCGTGGGCACTCCGGGTCGTCCTCATCTACGCCTACGCGTTCCTGTGGATGGTGTGGCTCTGGCGAGGGTATCTCGTCTTCCGCGAGAACTACCGGTACGCCGACTGGACGCCGCGCGACGACATGATGGACCGACTCCGCGGCCACCGCTGGGGACAGTTCGGCGCGGTAATCGTGTTCGCGTTCGTCGTGATGGCGATGTTCGCGCCGGCGCTCGGACCGACCACCGTCGAGCGAACCATCTCGAATCCGTACTCGCACTACATCGAGTACTACAACGACGACGGCGAACTCGAAAACATCACCGTCGGGTCGGCCAACCTCGGGTCGCGCTCGCAGGGGACGCCCGACCGGAACGTCGGACCGATGGAGTACGACGACTACGGGCGGTGGCACCCCTTCGGGACGTTACCGACGGGGAAAGACATGTTCACCTTCATGGCGGCCGGGGCGAGGATATCGCTGTTCATCGGTCTCACGTCCATCCTCGTCAGCGGGTTCATCGCCGTCGCGTTCGCGCTGGTGACCGCCTACTACAAGGGGCTGGTAGACCTCTTGGTGGTCATCTTAGGTGACTCCATAATGTCGTTACCCAGCCTCTTGTTCGTGATGCTGTTATCAGTGGTCCTCGGGGACACGTGGTTGGCCAACATCTACAGCGGCGGCTTCCTCCTCGCGGTCATCTTCGCGGGGACCGGGTGGCCGTTCCTGTGGCGGTCGGTCCGTGGGCCGGCGATGCAAATCGCCGAACAGGAGTGGATAGACGCCGCGAAGAGCTTCGGCCAGCGACCGAGCGTGACGATGCGCAAGCACATGGCACCGTACATCCTCGGCTACCTGCTGGTGTACGCCTCGATGCGCCTCGGCGGCATCATCATCGCCGTCGCGGGCCTCTCGTTCCTCGGACTGGGCGTCAGTCCGCCCACGCCCGAGTGGGGCCGCGCGGTCAACATCGGTCAGTCGTACGTCACCACGTCGTCGTGGCACATCTCGTTCATCCCCGGCGTGCTCATCGTGCTGGTCGTGACCGCGTTCAACGCGCTTGGTGACGGCATCCGCGACGCTATCGACCCGCAGAGCGAGAGCGGCGAAGGCGAAGGTGCTGAAGTCGCCGCGGCCGGTGGAGGTGGTGCCTGATGGCACAGCGAGAGACCACCGAACTCCACGGCGAGGAGGACCCCCTACTGTCCGTACAGAACCTCCAGACCGCCTTCTTCACGGATAAGGAGACGATTCGCGCCGTGGACGGCGTGAGCTTCGACATCCGGCGGGGCGAGACCGTCGGCATCGTCGGCGAGTCCGGGTCGGGCAAGAGCGTCACCGCCCGGTCGATTATGGGACTCGTGGACTCGCCCGGTCGCGTGCTGGAGGGGAGTCGCATCGACTTCCGGGGCGAGGACCTCACGCAGAAGAGCGAACGCGAGTACCGGAGCCTCCGCGGGAGCGACATCGCGATGGTGTTTCAGGACCCGCTAACCTCGCTCAACCCCGTCTACACGGTCGGCAACCAAATCAAGGAGTCGCTGCGACTCCATCAGGACATGCGAGGTGCGGCGGCCACCGAAGAGGCCATCAACCTGCTCGAAGCGGTCGGCATTCCGGACGCCTCGCGGCGGGTCAAAGAGTACCCCCACGAGTTCTCCGGCGGGATGCGCCAGCGTGCCGTCATCGCCATGGCGCTCGCCTGCGACCCGGAACTGCTCATCTGCGACGAGCCGACGACCGCGCTCGACGTGACGATTCAGGCCCAGATTCTCGAACTCCTGCAGGACCTGCAGGAGGAGCGGGACCTCGCCATCATGTTCATCACCCACGACATGGGCGTCATCGCCGAGATTTCGGACCGCGTGAACGTGATGTACGCGGGCGAAATCGTCGAGAGCGCGCCGGTCGAGGAACTGTTCGAGAACCCGCGACACCCCTACACGCAGGGGCTTCTCAAGTCGATTCCGGGCAATCAGCCCGGTGCCGAGCGGCTCGAGACCATCGAGGGCGACGTGCCCACGCCGAACGAACCCGCGGGTTACTGCCGGTTCGAACCGCGATGTCCGAAGGCGTTCGAGGACTGCACGCAGGTCCACCCGGCGTCGGTTGAGGTCGATTCCGAAACCGACGACCACACTGCGGCGTGTCTGCTGTATCCTGAGGACGTCTCGCAGGAGGAGGCCGTCGAGTTACACGAGCAGCGTGAGAGCCAGCGGGAGGTGAGCCAGCGATGAGCGAACAAGTTCAACAGGAGTCCGTCAGCGTCGCCACGGGCGAGACGCTCGTGGAGATAAACGACCTGAAGACGTACTACGACGAGGGAGGCATCATCGAATCGAACCCGGTGAAAGCAGTGGACGGCGTCGATTTCGAGATTAAGCGCGGCGAGACGTTGGGTCTAGTCGGTGAGTCCGGGTGTGGAAAGACGACGCTCGGCCGGACGCTCATCCAACTCGAAGACGCGACCGACGGCGAGGTGCTGTTCGACGGCACCGACGTGACCGAACTGTCGGGGTCGGACCTGAAAGACTGGCGGCGCAACAGCCAGATGGTGTTTCAGGACCCCGAGTCCAGCCTCAACGACCGGATGACCGTCGGCGAAATCATCCGCGAACCGCTGGACGTTCACGACTGGAACACGGCTCAAGAGCGCCGCGAGCGCGTGCGCGAACTCCTCGACGTCGTGGGGCTACAACCCGAACACTACTACCGCTACCCTCACCAGTTCTCGGGCGGGCAGCGCCAGCGTATCGGCATCGCCCGCGCGCTGGCGCTCGAACCCGAGTTCGTCGTGCTCGACGAACCGGTGTCGGCGCTGGACGTGTCGGTGCAGGCCCAGATTCTCAACCTGCTGGAGGACCTGCAGGACGAGTTCGGCCTGACGTACCTGTTCATCGCTCACGACCTGAGCGTCGTCCGCCACATCTGTGACCGGGTGGCCGTGATGTACCTCGGTAACATCATGGAACTCGGCGACACCGGGGAACTGTTCGAGAACCCGAAGAACCCCTACACCCACTCGCTGCTGTCGGCGATTCCGGAACCCGACCCGACGTCAGACAAGGAGCGCATCACGCTGCGGGGGACGCCGCCGAGTCCGCGCGACCCCCCGAAGGGATGTCCGTTCACGACGCGGTGTCCGATGAAGATTCGGCCCGACAAGTATCAGGACATGGACGCCGACACGTGGGTCGCCATCGAGGTGTTCCGCGAGGTGCTTCGGGAACGCTCCCGGGCGGACAAGTCGCTGACAGAGCAGGCCAAGGAGTTGCTCGGAATGGAGACGCGGTTCTCCGACATCGGCGAAATCAAACGCGAACTGTTCGGCGACATCGACCTCGCGAGCGAGGTCGAACGCTACATCGACGAGGCGGCCAGTTACGTCGAGGACAACGAGGAGGGCGAGGCGCGGCGACTCCTCCGCGAAGAGTTCGGGAGCATCTGTGACACCGAGAAGCCCGACGACTACGTGGTCAGCGACAGCGGGCGAGTCAGCCACTGTCACCGCCACAAGTCGGAGTACGCGGAACCGGACGACTTCGTGCCGTACACCGAACGGTAGATGTCGCCCACGCCCTCGGAGACGTCCGCCACGTCGTCGGCCGCCCGGCGCGCGCGTCAGGTCGTCGATGCGCTCGTCTACGCGCTCGCGGTCGCCGGAGTGGTGTTCGTCGTCGGTGCGCTACTCGGACTCGCAGTCGGCGGCGGTCTCGTGACCGCGAAGTACGTGATGTTCGTCGTCGGCCTCCTCGCGTTCGGGTACGCCACGTTCCAGATGCGGCCGGACCCGCCGTGGGACACCGAGCAGACCGACGACGGCAAGGTCAAGGTGACGAGAAACGACCCGTCGGGCACCGTCCTCGGCGGCCGAGACGAGACCAAGTTTCAGGCGGCGGTCCAGCGGATTCCGCCGCTCCCGTGGTACTCGCTCCCGCCGGACGAGCGGTTCCCGGTCCCGTTCAAGATGTTCCTCGCCAGTCTGGCGACGCTCGCGTGGTCGTTCGTGATGGAGACGGTGTTCGGCGTCGCGGCGTGACTGTCGGCGCGGGTCGCAGAGATTGGGAGGAGAGACCGACGGTTTTCAGACTCGCGCTCGTCGAAGAGTCGCGGTTCCTGCCGGAACGCGCTCGGTTGGCACCCAAACAACAGGTTTTACCATAAGAAGACCGTCAGACGTACACATGCCAAAGACTGGGGACGGGGACGACGAACCCGACTACGCCGAGCAGATTGCTGCGAGCGCAGACGTTCACAAGGGCGCGTGGCAGCGCACCATCGAGGACATGAAGGCGATGGCAGCGGAGTTAGAGGAAGACGGCTGGGACGTCGTCACCATCGGGTCGGGTCACACCGCGCCCACGAACCCCGACGCGGGCGAGACCGACCGCTGGGGCTTCGTCCACGTCGTTCCCGACAACAAGGCCGAACCGTTCACCGAGGCGGTCGAGACGGGAGATTTCCCGCAGTACCGCGTGTTCCGCAACGAGATGCAGGGGCGCATCTTCATGGTGACTCAACTGCTCGACCCCGACTCGGAGACGGCCATCCTCATCGCGGGCAACTTCGAGGTCCGGCACGCGCCCGGACTGGTCAAGACCGCGCTGAAGGAAGACGAGATGTACACCCACGTCCAGAAACTCGACCAGACTCACCTCGGGTCGTTCCGCCACGAGGACGTGGAGAAGTTCTTCCCGGACCCCCACAAGTACACGGGCTACGACGTGCCGTTCGACGGGGTGCTGGACGACGAAGCGGCCGAATCGGAGTAAGTCGGTCGCGTCGGCGGAAGAGAGCAGTATCGGTTCGGCCATCTCACAGCGCTTTTTGTCAGTCAACTTGACTTTTCTCTATGGACGAAACGCCGATTACGATTCACGACTACGACCCGGAGTGGCCGGAGACGTTCGAGGCGGAACGACGCCGAATTGGGTCGTTGCTCGCGGAGTACACGGCCCGCATCGAACACATCGGAAGTACGGCAGTGCCGGGACTCGGCGCGAAACCGGTTATCGACGTTCTGGCCGTCGTGACCGACCTTCCGGGGGTCTGGGGGAACCTCGACAAACTCAGTGTAGGCTTCGGGTACGAACTGAGCCACATCCCCGCCGACTGGCTGTTCGTGCAACGAACCGACGATTCGGGTCAGCAATACAACCTCCACCTCGTCCGCGAATCGAACGACCAGTGGAAGGACGACCTGCTGTTCCGGGAGTATCTGCGGACTTACCCGGTCGTGCGTGACGAGTACGAGACCGTAAAGCGAGATGCGGCCGAATCTCACCCGAACGACATCACCGCATACAACGCGGCGAAGGACGATTTCTGTCAGTCCGTACTTTCGCGGGCCAGAGCTGACGACGCTATCGCGGTGCCTGACGGTTGAAGTTTCCGCTTCGAGAGGTTCCGCCACGTGAGCGCGGTACCGAACGGAACCGGATTTCCGAGTTACCGACGAGTCGGACAGTTCGTCAGAACTAGCGACAGGTTCGAGCAAAGCGAGACCGTACGATGGGCCGCACTCGCACGCGCCGGAGACGCAAATCAGCGGGCGCGTCCGATACATTTTCGCCGAGACCTTCGAAAACGGGGAGATTCGAACGGAGAGCGAGCGTTCGGTTCGTAGACTACAAGACGCCCCGACACGTATCGCGCGAACATGAAAGTCGGCGAAGCCATGACGCCCCGCTCGGAGGTCGTTACCGTCGAGCTTCCGGGCACCCGCGACGACGTGCTAGAATATCTCCAAGAGCGGTCGTTCTCGTCCGTTCCCGTGGTCAAGACCACCGACGGAGTCGAGGAGTTCCGCGGACTCATCTCGCGCGACGACCTCATCGAGAACCCCGACGAGGACCAACTCGCCATGCTGATGCGCGACGTTCCGACCACCACGCAGGACACTACCCTCGAAGCGGTGGCGGGTCTGATGATAGACGAGGGCGCGCGCCGCGTCCCCGTCGTGGACGGCGAACTGGAAGGCATCGTCACGGTCACCGACGTGGTACGGGCCATCGCCGACGGAGACGCCGACGGCGACGAGACGGTCGGCGACATCGCTTCGCGCGACGTGAACACCACCTACGTCGAGGTCCCCCTGACGGTCGCCGAACGCGAACTCTACTACGCAAATCTCCCCTACGCCGTCGTCCTCGACGAGGAAGGCGAGATGGACGGCGTGCTGACCGAGGTTGACATCATCGAAGTCGCCCGCGTGGTCGAGGGCGAGGACGACACCGGCGACTCGCTGGCCGACGAGGACGACGACTGGAAGTGGGAGTCCATCAAGGCGGTCGGGAAGCGCTACCTCCCGACCCGAAACGTCGAGATTCCGGCCGCGCCGGTCCGCGAGTTCATGACCGACGACGTGGTGACGGTCTCGGGCGAGAAGACCGCCAAACAGGCGGCCCAGACGATGCTCACCAACGACATCGAGCAGATTCCGCTGGTCAGAGGCGACGAACTCACGGGCATCGTTCGGGACGTGAACCTCGTGGAGGCGATACGATGACTCGAAACGACCTCGTGGAACTCGCCAAGCGCCGCGGGTACTTCTTCCAATCGGCGGGCGCGTACGGCGGCGTCTCCGGGTTCTACACCTATGGTCCGCAGGGCGCGACGCTCAAGCAGAACGTCGAGAACTCGTGGCGCGAGCGCTTCCAAGTTCGGGAGGGTCACCGCGAAATCGACGCCCCGACCGTGATGCCCGAACCCGTCTTCGAGGCGTCGGGCCACCTCGACACCTTCGACGACATGCTGGTGGAGTGCCCCGAGTGCGGCGAGAGCCACCGTGCAGACCACCTCATCGAGGACAACACGGACATCGAGGAGGCCGAGAGCATCGCCATCTCGGAGGTGGAGGACCTCATCGCCGAACACGACCTGCAGTGTCCGAACTGCGGTACCGAACTCGGCGGCGTTCCGGTCGAGGACTTCAACCTGATGTTCGAGACCAACATCGGTCCCGGTAGCTCCTCGCCGGGCTACCTCCGTCCCGAGACCGCACAGGGCATCTTCGTGGAGTTCCCGCAACTCGCCGAGTACGCCCGCAACCAGCTTCCGTTCGGCATCACGCAGATTGGCAAGGCCTACCGCAACGAGATTAGCCCCCGGAAGTCCATCGTCCGCGTCCGGGAGTTCACGCAGGCCGAACTGGAGCACTTCATCGACCCGACCGAGGACGAACCGCAACTCGACCGCGTGGCGGACGTGGAACTCAAGCTCTACCCGGCCGAGGAGCAGGAGAAGGAGGACGGCGAGTACGTCTACAAGACCGTGGAGGAGGCCGTCGAAGAGGGTCTCGTCCACGAGTGGGTCGCCTACTATCTGGGCGTCGGCAAGCAGTGGTACGAGTCCATCGGCGTGGACATGGACCGCTTCCGGTTCCGCCAGCACCTCTCGGGCGAACTGGCCCACTACGCGGCCGACTGCTGGGACGCCGAGAGCGAGGTGGACGGGGACTGGATAGAGATAACGGGCTTCGCCTACCGGAGCGACTACGACCTGAGCAAGCACGACGAGTACTCCGACGACGACTTCACCGTCTTCAAGCAGTACGACGAACCGAAGGTGGTCGAACGGGCGACCGTGGACCCCGACATGAGCTACCTCGGTCCGGAGTTCGGCGGGGCGGCGGGCGACGTGGCCGCCGAACTCGAACTGCTGGCCGAGCGCGACCGCGCCGCCTTCGACGGCGAGACGGTCGCGGTCGAAGTCGAGGGCGACGAACACGAGATTCCGGTCGAGAAGACCGGGTTCGCCGTCGAGGAGGTCAAGGAGACCGGCGAACACATCATGCCCCACGTCGTGGAACCCTCCATCGGTATCGACCGCGTCATCTACACCGTCCTCGACCACGCCTACGAGGAGGACGAAATCGAGGGCGAGACGCGGAGCTACCTCGCGCTCGAACCCGACGTCGCGCCCACCTTCGTCGGGGTCTTCCCGCTCGTCGATAAGGAAGGCATGGACGACCGCGCCCGCGAAATCGCGGACGACCTCCGGGCCGAGGGCTTCGACGTGACCTACGACGACTCGGGGAGTATCGGCCGACGCTACCGCCGACAGGACGAGGTGGGGACGCCGTTCTGTATCACGGTGGACGACGAGACGGCCGACACCGTGACCCTGCGGGAGCGCGACTCGACCGAGCAGGTCCGGGTCGATACAGACGACCTGCCCGACTTGCTCGCGGACCTCCGCGAGGGCGAGACCACCTTCGCGGAACTGGACGCGACCGCACCAGAACAGTAACCGTGTCGCTCCACAGCGAGGTCAAGCGCCGACTCGTCCACGTCTCCGGGACGGGGTTTCCGGCGCTCTACCTGCTCGACCTCGCGTCCTACGACCAGTTGCGACTCCTGCTCGTCGCGAGTTCGGTCGGCGCGCTGATTCTGGAGGTGGTTCGACTGTTCGTCGGTCTCGACTGGCGTATCTTCGACGAACTCACCCGCGAGTACGAACAGGAGAATCTGGCCGGCTACGCGCTCTACATGTTCGGAATGACCGCGGCGACGTTGGCGTTCAGTCCCCGAGTGGCGATTCCCGCCATGCTGATGCTCACCATCGCCGACCCCATCAGCGGACTGGCCGGGTCGGGCGAGTTGGGGGTGAAGGCGACCCACACTCTCCTACTCACGTTCGGAGTCTGTCTGCTCATCACCAGTCTGTCGGGGCTTCCGCTGGTGACCGCCGCGCTGGGCGCGCTGGCCGCGACGCTGGCCGACGGGATGAAACCCATCGTCGCGGGCTACGTCATCGACGACAACCTCACGATTCCTGTCGGGTCGGCGGTCGTGATGTACGTCGCACTACGGTATCTGCCGACGGTCTCGGTCTGAGACCGCTTGCCGGGACGACCGGTCGCACACGGCCGAACCCCATTTCCGGACGAGTATCGGTAGAGTTCGGTATGGACGAGGAGCGGGAAGAGGAGGTGACCGGACCGAGCGTGAGTTCCGACCGACCCGAACCCCGAGAGAAGCTGTCCCAGATACACGAACTGGTCTTCCTGACCGGAAACCGACTGTTACTGGCGGCCGTTCTCCTCGGTTCGTTTCTACTCGTCGTCCTCGCCATCGAACTGCGTACCAGCGCGACCAGTCAGCAACTGGTACCGCTGTTCTACATGTCGAGCGCCATCGTCGGCGGGAACTTCACCCTGCTCACAATCGTCATCTCCATCAATCAGCTCGTAATCTCTCGACAGTTGGCTGCGCCCGGCGAGTTGCGAGAGCAAATCGAGAACACGACCGGCTACCGCGAGGCATCGGCCGAACTGGTCGAGGACCGGGTTCTGCCGCCGACCCCGGCGATGTTCCTCGA
This sequence comes from Halorussus sp. MSC15.2, assembly GCF_010747475.1. Lineage (NCBI taxonomy): Archaea > Methanobacteriati > Methanobacteriota > Halobacteria > Halobacteriales > Haladaptataceae > Halorussus > Halorussus sp. MSC15.2. The sequence goes on from NZ_VSLZ01000009.1 coordinate 34,327, forward strand.
CGTGCTTCTCGGCGGCGTGCAGGACTCCGTGCGCGAACTGGACGGGTATCGGTCGGAGGTCGTCAGCAACGCCGCCGCCGACGCCATCGACGAGGTTCTCGAACCGCTCGACGAGCAGATTGGTCGAGCGAAACTGGAACTCGAAGCGGAGGACACGACCACCTTCGAGGCGCTGGTCGTCAGCTTGAACACTAACTACTCCGACGACATCTACCACATTCAGCGCTTGAAGACGACGTACGAGGGCGAATTCACGTCGGACATCGACGACTGCCTCGACGAGCTAGTGGCCGGTCTCAAACAGATAGACGTGGCGCGGCAGTACCTGAAGACGGTCTACATTCAGGAGGAACTCTCCCGTGTGTCCCGCAACCTCATGTACATCGGCGTCCCCGTAGTCCTCGTCGCGCTAGCGCTGATGGTGCTGTTCGTCAGTACGCGACAATCGGCGCTCACTCCGAGGCTACTGTCCATCGTCGCCCCGGTGTTCGCGACAGTCGGCGCGACCCCCCTAGCAGTGCTGTTCGCGTACGTCCTGCGTCTCTCGGTCGTCTCCGAGCGCACGGCGGCCATCACGCCGTTCACGACGCCGACGCAGGAAGCGACGCCGTTCGGGGCGATAACCGAGGAGACCGAGGAGTGACGGATTTCACTTTCACCCCGATAGCCGAACCCTTTAATCGGAGCACGACGAACCTGCCTACGAATGGCGACGACCGGGGACCAGCAGTACGTGGACCACGAACTCCTCGTTCCGGAGTTCATCGAGCGCCGGATGTACCAGTTGCAACTCGCGGGGTCGGCGAAGGACCGCCACACGCTGGTCTGCCTGCCGACCGGACTGGGAAAGACGACGGTGAGTCTGCTGGTCACGGCCGAGCGACTGTCGAGCGTGGGCGGGAAGTCGCTGCTGCTCGCGCCGACCAAACCGCTCGTCCAGCAGCACGCCGACTTCTACCGGGAGGCCCTCCAGATTCCCGACGACGATATCGTGGTGTTCACCGGGGAGGTCCGACCGACGAGCGCACGGAACTCTGGCAGAGCGCGCAGGTGGTCATCGCGACCCCGCAGGTCGTGGAGAACGACCTCGTCGGAAGCCGAATCGACCTGCGCGACGTGACCCACGTCACCTTCGACGAGTGTCACCGCGCGACCGGCGACTACGCCTACAACTACATCGCCGAGCGCTACCATCAGGACGCCGAGAAGCCGCTCGTGACGGGGATGAGCGCCTCGCCCGGCGGCGACGAGGAGGAGATACTGGAGGTCTGCGAGAACCTCGGCATCGAGAACGTGGAGGTGATGACCGAGGAGGACTCCGACGTGGACGACTACACCCACGACACCGAGGTGGAGTGGGAGCGCGTCGAACTGCCCGACGAGGTGCTGGAGATTCGGGACGCGCTCAACGACGTCGTGGAGGACCGACTGGAGAAACTGAAGGAACTCGGCATCACCCGCAAGACGAGCGCCGACCTCTCGGAGACCGACATCAAGAAGATGCGGGCCGAACTCCAGCAACTCATCGACAACGACCAGTCGGAGGGGTACAAGGGGATGTCGGCGCTCGCCGAGATTCGAAAGCTGCGGACCGCGGTGACTTACGTCGAGACCCAGAGCGTCGAGGCGCTCCGGCGGTACTTCGAGCGCCAGCGCAACGCCGCCAAGTCCTCGGGCGCGTCGAAGGCGAGCCAGCGGTTCGTCTCCGAACCCAAAGTGCAGGAGGCGATGCGGAGAGCCGAGGAGTACGACGGTCTCCACCCGAAATACTCCCGTGCCCGGATGCGAATCGCCGAGACGCTCGGCATCGAGAACGGCGAGCGCGTCATCGTGTTCACGGAGTCCCGCGACACCGCGGAGGCCCTGACCGAGTTCTTGGGCGAGCACTTCGACACCCAGCGGTTCGTCGGGCAGGGCGACAAGGAGGGCAGCGATGGAATGACCCAGAACGAACAGCAGGAGGTGCTGGACCGGTTCAAGGCCAACGAGTTCGAGGTGCTGGTCTCGACGTCGGTCGCCGAGGAGGGTCTGGACGTGCCCGAGGTTGACCTCGTGATGTTCTACGAACCGGTCCCCACCGCGATTCGGTCCATCCAGCGCAAGGGCCGGACCGGACGACAGGCCGAGGGCCGGGTCGCGGTCCTGCTCGCCGAGGACACCCGCGACGAGGCCTACTTCTGGATTTCCAAGCGCCGCGAGGACGAGATGGAAGACGAACTCCGGAAACTGAAGGGAGTCGCCGACGAGGTCGAGGAGGAACTGGACGACTCCCAGCGCCAACTCGCCGACTTCGATAGCGGCGGGTCGGGCAGCGAGGACGGGGACTCCCAGACCGACGTGGAACCCGGTTTGCAGGCGTTCGATGCGAGCGACGACGGAGACGACGAGGCAGAGGACGGCGGAGCGAAGGACGACGCGGAGACCGCAGGCTCCGACCGCGACGATTCCGAAGAAACCGCGGACGCGGAAGAAGTTGCAGACGAAACGGAGGGCGTCGTGGCCACCGCCGAACCCGACGACGAGACGGTCGAAATCGTCGCCGACCAGCGCGAACTCGACTCCACCATCGCACGCGACCTCTCGACCCGAGAGGGAATCGAGACGCGCCTCGAAACGCTCTCGGTCGGCGACTACGTGCTGAGCGACCGCGTGGTGGTCGAGCGCAAGTCGGTCACCGACTTCCTCGACACCCTGACCGGCGGCGACCGGTCGATGTTCGAGCAGTTGGGCGACGCGACGCGCCACTACGCCCGCCCGGTTCTGATTCTGGAGGGCGAGGGTCTCTACGAGGAGCGGAACGTCCACCCCAACGCGGTCCGCGGGGCGTTGGCGTCGTTGGCGGTCGATTTCGGCACGAGCGTTCTCCGGACGACCGGGGAGGACGACACCGCCGACCTGCTGGAAGTCATCGCCACCCGCGAACAGGACAAGGACGACCGCGAAGTGTCGGTCCACGGCGAGAAGGCGAGCAAGACGCTGGCCGAACAGCAGGAGTACGTCGTCTCCTCCATCGCCGACATCGGTCCCGTGACCGCCCGGTCGCTCTTGGAGGAGTTCAAGACCGTGGAAGCGGTCATGACTGCTCGGGAGGACGATTTACTGGACGTTCAAGGCGTCGGTGAAGTGACCGCCGAACGCATCCGCGAAGTCGTCGGCAGTGAATACGACCGGTAGTGGTACCACTCGGTCGTAAACAATCACGAACGATGCGGTGAAATCCGCCGCTACCTCCTCGCGTTTCGAGCGTTCCGATGTGAGAAACCGTAGCTTACTCCCGGGAGAAACGGTGTAATACCGCGTTTTCTGGTAAAACTCGACAGAACAGCCACGGCGACTTAAGCCAGCTAAGAATGTTTGTTCGGGTACCGAGTAAATGAAATACGAACAGCCTTCCACCGAGGACACGATGGGGAGTGCAGGTTCGCTCTACGGAGAGCCGGAAAGTGACGAAAAGTGCAGCGATGAGCGTGCTCTCTACGGTGAACCGTGCCACGAGGTCAGTTCCGACGACGACCTCAAGCGGCTGTACGGCGAACCGCAGCACGAGATTCGCGACGAACCCCGCGACTTTCCGGACGTGGAACTCCTCTTCGTGCGACTGCAGGTCGAGTCCGCCGCCGGACCGACCGTGCTACCGCCCCGCTCAGAATCCTCGACTGCGAGCGCTACGGAACGATAGTTACCGGCACCGCTTCTTCTTGGACGACTGTGTGCGCGGCGCTTCCGAGTATGGCCCTGTCGATAGTGCTACCGCCGTGATGACCCATCACGACGTGGTCGTAACTGCGCTCGTCCACCAGTTCGAGGATGTCTTTGCCGACCCGCTCGGCCGGTCGGAACGACAGGTCCACGTCGGTCGATACCTCCGGTTCGTCGGTTACGCCTGCTTCGTCGAGGCGTTCGCGCGCACGGTCGAGGATGTCGTCGGTCGCGTCCGTCTCGACGTCGGTGATGTGGACGACGTGTAGCGAGGCCTCGAATCGGCGGGCGAACTCGATGGCGAAGTCGAGGGCGCGGAAACTACACTCCGAACCGTCGATGGGAACGAGGATGTCCATACGTCCACAAGAAGGAGTGGCGGCGTGTTAACGGTTCGCCCGGTCGAGCGCGGCGAGGGCTTCGGCGGCCTCACGGGTCGCCGCGAGCAGGTCGCGGGCGCGGGCCACGTCGTCGGTCGTCTCGGCCTCGCGCGCGAGCGACGAGAGCTTTCGGACGAGCGCTTCGCGGGCGGTTCCGAGGTCGTCGCGGTCGGCCGAGGTCGCGCCGTGAGCGTGGCGGTGTCCGGAGGCGTTCGCGGGACTGCGGTCGCGGGCGGAGCGTCTCTCGTCGGTCGGACGCTGACTGACTGCGTTCCGGGTCGATGCGTCGCGGGTCGGCGCGTCGCGATTCGACGCATCTCGGGACTGACCGTCGCGGCGGTCGTCGGTCTGTGACGGCGGGCGGCGCAGGTCCGACCGGTCGGCGTGTTGGTCGGCGACTCGCACGTCGTTGATTTCGACGTAGGGTTCGTCGTCCGGGTCGTCGGTCGCCGGCCGGTCGGCGGTTTCGGCGGTCTGCTGGTTTCGGTCGGCGTTCGCCTCGGCCTGCGCGGGCGTCTCGGTGGACTGCTGGGCCTGCTCGCTCTGGTCGCCGTTCTGTCCCTCGGCCTGCGCGCGCGCCTCGTGCTGGCAGGTCGGGCAGAACTCCTGCCCGTCGTATCGGAAGATGGGGTCGCCGCAGTTGTCGCAGTGCTTGCCCGTCATCGTCGCGCCCTGCAGGAGGAGTTCGCTCATCCGACGCGTGTTCTCGCGGTCCTGCTCCTCGTCGCCGTACTTCTCTCGAAGTTTCTCGCGCTCGGCCTCCTTGTCGAACTCCGAGTCGTCGCTGCTCATGTACGTCAAGAGGAACGCCAGCGTTTTCCGGTTTTCGCAACCCGCTGGGTCAGTGCCGACCGACGGGTCACGAGGTCATCAGCAGGTCACCGGTCACCGACGCGTTCCCAGACGCAACGCGGTCGCGCCGAGGAGCGCCGCGGCGGCGACGAGCGGGCCGAAGCCCGATATCCCCACGCCCGTCGCGTCGGGGGGTGTGGTGGAGCCAGCGTCGGCCGTGGTCGGGGTCGTTCCAGTGGACTTAGCGGTTCCGGTGGTTGCAGTGGACCCGATAGTGGAACCGACCGTGTCGGGGTCGGCGGTCGGTGCTTCCGTCGTCGGCGTCACCGCTCGGTCGGCGTCGAACGTCGCCGACGGTTCGTCCCCGGGCGGTTCGACTCCGTCGACGGTGACGCCGACCCAGTCGCTCACTACTCGGTCGCCGACCCGGTACGGCGAGTCGGTCGCCGGACCGTCGAACGCTCGGTTCCCGTTGGCGTCTCGGTGTGCGACGACGAGGAGGTAGCCCGGCTCGGTTCGGGAGTCCACCACGAGGTCGTCGTCGCTCGGGGTCGCCGAGCCGACCGGTCGGAATCGGTCGGTCGAGGAGTCGTATTCGTAGGCGACGAGGAAACCGCCCTCGGGAAGCGTGAGTTGTCGAATGTTCACGTCGGTGACTCGTTGGCGGTGTCCGTATTCTGACATCCTCCAGTAGACGCCCGGCGGCTCACCGATTTCTCCGGGGAACTGGTCGGGGCCGACGTGGACCGCGAACAGACCGGGAGCCGAGGCGGTCGAGAGGTCTACCGTCGCGGTGAACGTGCCGTTGTCCGTGACCGTCGCAGAAGTCCGGCGCTCGAACGTCGGGGCGACCCGCGACTCGACGCGAACGGGGACCCGTGAGCCGGGGAGGAGATTCGTTTCGCCGGATATCGTCGCTCGGTCGTCGGCGGTCAGTCGAACGGTGTCAGTTCCGGCCGGTCGAATCGCGGTCTGACGGGGAGCGACTCGGAACGAGGTGGTCAGTTCCCGCCCGGCACCTCCGAGACGGCTCTCCGGAGAGACTTCGACGTAGACGGCCTGTCCTCCGGCGTACGTCCCTTCGAGCTTTGTCGTATCGAGCAGGACGTACGCCGCGCCAGCGCGGTAGTCGAGTAGGACGCGAGCGCCCCCCTCGGTGACGGTTTCGTGGAACAAGATGCCACCGCACGGACCACTGATTTCGAACGTCTCGTCGGTCTCCGGTTCCGTTTCGTCGTGAAGCGCGAGGAACCGCTCGGTCGTCGTGTTTCCGGACTGGGCGGCGATTACGCCGAGGAGGCTCGGCGCGTCGATGCGGACGAGGAGCGTCTCGCCCTCGACGACTTCAGGTTCGTACTCCCCCGACCGGAGCGAGGCGGTCACCTCGTTTCGATTCGCCGCTCGAACCGCGCTGACGTTCGGCGCGTCGAACAGTCGAGGGACGGCGCGACGGGCGGTGATTGACCTGAACGAAGGCTCGGTCACGGTCAACTCGCGCTCCGCGACGACGGTTCCCTTTCGAGTGGCCGTCACAGGGTACGTTCCGGATTCTAGCGGTTCGGTCGGGGTTCCGCCGGTGACGGTCACGGCGTCGTCGCCTGCGGCCCGGTACGTATCGGGTGCGACCGTCGTCCGGTTCCTGGCGAGGTAGGTGTTGACGAGGAGTCGGACTTGCCCGTTACCATCGTCTCGGACGTCGAGTCTGGCGCTGTACCCGTCGTCGGACCCGGCCCTGACCGTGACGTTCGCGCCCGCTGGAACCGACAGCGGGACGACCGCGATATCGCCGCGGGCGACGGAGAGGTCCGCGGACTCGTTCGGCGTCGGAGGTGACGTGGCGTTCTCGGGAAGTCTTTTTTTCGCCGGTCGGGTTGAGGAGTTGCGGACATGTCTTTCGGTCGGCAGTGACGCCGGATGTGGTTGCAGATTCGACATCGGCGGCGGGGTCGGTGACGGCGGCCGCCGGGAACGACGCGGCGAGGACTGCCAAGACTGCGAGGGCGACGGCCGCTCTGGAGGTGGAACCGTCTGGTGACGGGGGAGAGGGCATCAGCAGAACGACGTGTCGCCGGACGTATCAGTTTTCCGGGGGTCGAACCGGTAACGGACCGACGAGGAGCTAGCGAGACCGAGCTATCACGTCGTTCGTCGAACCCTGTAAACGTTGTACGACGACCACACGGGCGGTTTTTCGGTGTTTCCGAAGCGCTTAACCGAATAGCGGGAGGCGTTTTACGTGGTATGACGAAAATCAGCGTGGTCGGCGCGGCCGGAACCGTCGGGGCCGCGGCGGCGTACAACATCGCGCTTCGGGACATCGCGGACGAACTGGTACTCGTAGACATCCCGGACAAGGAGGAGGACACCGTCGGGCAGGCCGCCGACGTGAACCACGGGGCCGCCTACGACTCGAACACCACGGTCCGTCAGGGCGGTTACGAGGCGACCGAAGGGTCCGACGTGGTCGTCATCACGGCCGGGATTCCGCGCCAACCTGGCCAGACCCGAATCGACCTCGCAGGCGACAACGCGCCCATCATGGAGGACATCGGCTCCTCCGTCGCGGAGTACAACGACGACTTCGTGACGATTACGACCTCGAACCCAGTGGACCTGCTGAACCGCCACCTCTACGAGACCGGCGAGCGCTCGCGCGAGAAGGTCATCGGGTTCGGCGGCCGACTCGACTCCGCGCGCTTCCGCTACGTGCTGAGCCAGCGCTTCGACGAACCCGTCCAGAACGTCGAGGCGACGATTCTGGGCGAACACGGCGACGCGCAGGTCCCGGTGTTCTCGAAGGTCCGCGCAAACGGCAAGGACCCCGAGTTCAGCGACGACGAGAAGGAGGAGATTCTGGAGGAACTCAAGCAGAGCGCGATGAACGTCATCGAGAAGAAGGGCGCGACCCAGTGGGGTCCCGCCACCGGCGTCGGCCACATGGTCGAAGCCGTGGTCCGAGATACCGGCGAGGTCCTGCCCGGTTCGGTCAAACTCGAAGGCGAGTACGGCCACGACGACGTGGCGCTCGGCGTCCCCGTCAAACTCGGCGAGGGCGGCGTGCAGGAAGTCGTGGAGTGGGACCTGACCGAGTTCGAGCGCGAGCAACTCGGCGAGGCCGCGGACAAACTCTCGGAGCAGTACGACGAAATCGCGTAGTCAGCCGGACCCGCGCCGTCGAATCGGATTTTTCTTCGGAACGTCCACCGGGAGACGTCGTCCGGACCGCGCGACGTGACGACCCGACAGTTTAAACCAGAAGACGCGCCTAAGACGGAGTAATGGCTACTTTCGTCTCTCCGCGGAGGTGGACGGCGTGACCGTCGCCATCTCCGACATCCCGGACCTTCCGGACGGAGTACCGGAACACTTCCGCGAGCAGGGCATCGAGGAGTTGTACCCGCCGCAGGGCGAGGCCGTCGAGGCAGGCGTCGCCGACGGCGAGAGCGTGGTGGCGAGCGTTCCGACCGCCAGCGGGAAGACGCTCATCGCCGAGTTGGCGATGTTGACGAGCGTCGCCCGGGGCGGGAAGGCCCTCTACATCGTCCCACTGCGCGCACTGGCGAGCGAGAAGAAGGCGGAGTTCGAGGAGTTCGAGCAGTACGGCATCGACGTGGGCGTCTCGACCGGCAACTACGACAGCGACGGCGACTGGTTGGCCCAAAAGGACATCATCGTCGCCACCAGCGAGAAGGTGGACTCGCTCGTCCGGAACGGGGCGCAGTGGGTGGACGACCTGACCTGCGTGGTCGCCGACGAGGTCCACCTCGTGGACTCGAAGAACCGCGGTCCCACGCTCGAAGTCACCCTCGCCAAACTCCGGAAACTCAACGAGAACCTCCAGACCGTCGCGCTCTCGGCCACGGTCGGCAACGCCGACGAGATAGCCGACTGGCTCGACGCGACCCTCGTGGACTCGTCGTGGCGGCCCATCGACCTCCAGAAAGGCGTTCTCTACGGGCAGGCCCTCCATCTGGACGACGGGTCGAAGAAACAGATTTCGCGAGGCAACGAGAAGGCCACCGCCGCGCTGGTCGAGGACACGCTCACCGACGAGGGGTCGAGTCTGGTGTTCGTCAACTCCCGGCGGAACGCCGAGGCCGCCGCGAGGCGACTCGGCGATGTGACCCGGGACTACCTCACGTCGGAGGAGCGGGCCGAACTCCGCGACATCGCCGACGAAATTCGGGACGCCAGCGACACCCAGACCAGCGACGACCTCGCCGACGCCGTCGAGAAGGGGTCGGCCTTCCACCACGCGGGTCTCTCCAGCGATAGCCGCGAACTCGTCGAAGACGCGTTCCGGGACCGACTCGTCAAGGTCATCTCGGCGACGCCGACGCTGGCCGCGGGGGTCAACACGCCCTCCCGCCGGGTCATCGTCAGGGACTGGCGGCGCTACGACGGCGACGTCGGCGGGATGGCCCCGCTCGACGTGCTGGAGGTCCACCAGATGTTCGGCCGGGCCGGACGCCCCGGACTCGACCTCTACGGCGAGGCGGTGCTCATCGCCAACAGCCACGACGAGTTGGACGAACTGTTCGACCGCTACGTCTGGGCCGACCCCGAACCGGTCCGGTCGAAACTCGCGGCCGAACCCGCGCTCAGGACTCACGTCCTCGCCACGGTCGCCTCCGGGTTCGCCGACACCGAGGACGAACTCGTCTCGTTCCTCGAACGCACGCTCTACGCGACCCAGACGGAGGAGACCGGCCGCCTCGAAACCGTGAGCCAGAACGTCCTCGAGTATCTGGAACGCAACGAGTTCCTCGAACGCGAAGACGGCGGCCTGCGCGCGACCGGACTGGGCCACCGCGTCTCGCAACTCTACATCGACCCGATGAGCGCCGCCGAAATCATCGACGGTCTCCGAGCGGCCGAGGGCCGCCCGACCGCGCTCGGTCTGTTCCACCTCGTCTCGCGCACCCCCGACATGTACGAACTCTACCTCCGGTCGGGCGACCGCGAGGAGTACACCGAACTGGCCTACGAGCGCGAGTCGGAGTTCCTCGGGTCGATGCCATCGGAGTTCGAGGACAACGCCTTCGAGGACTGGCTCTCGGCGCTCAAGACCGCTCGCCTGCTCGAAGACTGGGCCTCCGAGTTGGACGAGGACGACATGGCCGAGCGCTACGGGGTCGGGCCGGGCGACATCCGAGGCAAGGTCGAGACCGCCGAGTGGTTGCTCAACGCGGCCGAGCGACTCGCGGGCGAACTCGGTCTCGACTCTGGCGCGGCCATTCGCGAGGCCAAGAAGCGCGTCGAGTACGGCGTCCGAGAGGAACTGCTCGACCTCGCTGGCGTCCGCAACGTCGGCCGCAAGCGCGCCCGGCGACTCTACGACGCGGGCATCGAGTCGCGGGCCGACCTCCGGGAGGCCGACAAGTCGGTCGTCCTCGGCGCGCTCCGCGGTCGGCGAAAGACCGCCGAGACAATCCTCGAGAACGTCGGGCGCAAGGACCCCGACTTGGAGGGCGTCGAGGCCGACGGCGACGCCGAAACAGAGGTCGGCGGGACCGGCGACGACGGAAGCGGCCAGCAGAGTCTCGGTGATTTCGAATGAGCGACGCCGACGGAGCGGACCGACGATGAGACTCGTCGAAGGACGCGCCGACATCGACGACCTCGACGCCTTCCTCGGAGATATCGGGGAAGTCGCCGACGAGTTCGACTGCGCGATTCAGGCGTTCGACGCCGATTACGTCCTCGGCCGCGACCACCTCCGGACGGCCGTCGAACGCGCCGACAGGGCCTTCGACCGCGGCGAGAACGTCGCCCGGGAGCGCGCCGTCGAGATTCTGCTGTACGCCGCGGGACGGAGACAGATAGACCGCGCGTTCGCGATGGGCGTCTCGGAGGGCGAATCCGACGTCGTGGTCGTCGTCCACTCCCCGGACGGCGACGGAGAGTGCGAACGGGCGGCCGCGGACGCAGTCGCCGACTTGCTCGTGCCCGTGAGCGGAGACGCGGGCGCATCTGGAACTGGGGGCGAGGACGCGAGCGCGGGCACACTCGCGCCCGACCGTATCGACCGCGACGCCGTCAGGGAGTTCTTCGACGTGACCGAGACCGAACTGGACGCGACCGACGCGGAACTCGCCGACCTCGTACGCGAGCGGGTGGCCCTGCTGGACGTAGAGAAGTAGCGTGAAGCGACGTCGTGGACTTTCGTCGCGGTCGGCGTCGGATGCTCGGATGGAGTGGAACCGAGACGGTGAAGGATGTCTCTTCGGTGTCTAGTTTCCGAAAAGGCACCGGTGCGTACGGAGACGCAGCGATGCCACGTCTTACCCGTTACCCGTTCCGGTTACCATCTTGATACTGATACGTCTTGCGCTCGAAGCGAGACGAGAAGACGAACGCCACCCAGCCAGCAGGGTTACGGATATCACGACCCAATTCCCAGACATGGCCGACGAACCCGACGCCGAACGCGAACAGCGACACGCCCGCGAGCGCCAGCGCGAACGGACCGAGCGCGTCGAGGACATGCTCGGGGAGGCCGGGAAGATGCTCGGCGAACACAAGTATCCCGCGACGAGCGAGGAACTCGCCACCGAGTACGGCGACCAACCGCTCGACCTGCAGAACGAGACCGAGAGTCTGGGGAGCGTCTTCGACCGCCTCGTGGACGAGCGGTTCGAGTCGCCCGAGGAGGCCCGGGAAGCGGTGTACAACGAGATAACGGGAGAGGCCGCCGGTCCGGAGGAGTACAACGACGAGCGCGAAATCGCCGAACTTGACGAGAACGTCTCCGACGAGACCTCCGACGTGAACTCGAACTGAGTCTCACGCTACCGGTCGTCGCTCCAGTCGAAACGAAGGGGTTAAATGGGAGGACGGCGCCGAGGCTGGGCGAGTGATTTAAGTCAGCAGTTACGCCCGAACCGTGTCTTTCCAGATTCAAGTGGGTGAGACTTTGTTCTTGCGGTCCTGAATCGATTGTCCGGTCGAGTAATCGGTGTATACTGCACGTCGGAGTGTGGCGATTCGTCCTTTCTAGTCGTTTTGGCGGCGTGGCTACCGACCCGACTTCGGTGACGATAGTCGCGTCGCCCGGACGGTCGCTGTTCGAGACGACGGCCGACCGAACCTGTCGGGAACGAAACGGTTGCAACAGTGTCGGGGAACTTAACAGACGGAACGCTTCCCCAGACACGTGGTGGTCTACCAGTTGGAATGCGCAGACTGCGGAGAGTTGCGCGTCGGCAGAGAAACCGACGAGGGTATCCGCCCCGTTCGGGAAGACTGCCCGGAGTGCGGTACCTCCGAGTTCGACGTGTTAGCCCACGACTCCGAGGACTGACCTGCGAGAAAACGACACAGTTCACCACGTCTCTCTTTTATAGAGGACGCTCTCCGCTCGGAGGGGGACGAGACTATCGAAGATGGAGAACGGAGTTAGTGAAAATTCTGCGACGGTAGGTACTACCGCGTGGCATCGTTCGGAACCACACGTCTGTCGGGTGAAACGGCGTGAAAATCGGGAGTAGTCCCACCAGGATTCGAACCTGGGTCGAAGCCCCCAGAAGGCTTCAGGATTGGCCACTACCCCATGGGACTCTACACCCTCCGGTACTCGCCGGGGGAATGTAAGCGTTGCGCGTTCGCCGCCGAGTGGCAATAGTTCGCATGTGCTACCGAGTTCGTTCGTTAGGAGTGCATAAACCAACACCTACTTGCCGACCAAGTACCCACGTTCGTGTATGTACATCGGACGATTCCTCGTCGTCGGCCCGCAAGTTGCGGCGTATCGCGTCTCGTCGCGGTCGTTCCCGAACCGGAAGATAATCGAGCGCGACGACGCGTTGACCGTCGCGCCGACCGAGGACGCACCCGAGACGGAGAACCCGTACATCTCGTACAACTGCGTCCGTAGCGTCGAACCTCGCTCGGCGGAGAGCGCGAACGAGCGACCGGGAACGCCGACCGCTGGCGGTTCGGTGGTCGTCGGGAACGGGTCGCACGTGGACCCCATCGCCGAGAAACTCGAACTCGGCTATCCCGCACGGGACGCACTCGCCGAGAGTCTGCTCGCACTCGACTACGAGAAGGACGACTACGACACGCCGCGAATCGCGGGGACCGTGGGCGAGGAGTCGGCGTTCGTCGGCATCGTGCGCGAGGACGCGCTGTTGGTCCGAGAGGTGACGACGCCGACGCTCGTCGCGACCTACGAGAGAGACGCGCCCGAGTCGTTCGACTTCGCGGCCGATACCGCCGCGGAGGCCGCCGCGGAGGCCTACGAACTCGACTTCGAGCATCCGGTCTGTGCCGCGGGAGTCGCGCGGACGGGCGAGGGGTTCGAGTTCGCCGTCGAGAACGGAGACTAAATCGCACCGCCGGAGACTGGAATTAAGTCGCGGGGGTTCGAAGCTCCCGGTATGCGAATCGGTGTTCTCTCTGACGTCCACTCGAATCGAGTCGCGCTGGAGTCGGTCTTCGACGACATGCCCGACGTGGACGGACTCGTCTGCGCCGGCGACGTCGTCGGCTACAACCCGTGGCCGGCGGAGTGCGTCCGGATGATGCGCGAGCGCGAGATTCCGACAGTGATGGGCAATCACGACCGCGCCGTCGCCTCCGGCACCGCGTTCCGGTTCAACCAGATGGCGAAGGCCGGCGTCGAACACGCCCGGGAGCGACTCTCGGACGACCAGTTAGACTGGCTTGCCGACCTCCCCGACGAGCGCCACGAGTTCGACGGCCGAGTCAAAATCGTCCACGGTCACCCCGACGACCCGGACCACTACACGATGCCCGAGGAGTTCTCGGCCGACCTGCTCGACGACGAAGACGTGCTCGTGATGGGCCACACTCACGTCCAGTACGCCGAAGAGTACGCCGACGGCGTGGTGATGAACCCCGGAAGCGTTGGCCAACCCCGCGACGGCGACCCGAGAGCGGCGTACGCGGTTCTGGACCTCGACGACCTGTCGGTCGAGCAGCGTCGCGTGGAGTACGACATCGAGACCGTCCGCCGGCAGGTCGAGGCGGTCGGACTGCCGAGCAAAATCGGGGCGCGACTCGAACGGGGGCAGTGAGTGACTCTGCGTCGGACGACGGGACCTCGGCAATCGGGGGTCGTTCGCACACCACCTGAAAGTTTTTACGAGTAGTCGGACACCCCTATTGTATGCCGATTCCCAACTTCGGTGACAAGTACGACGCCGAGGCGCTGTTCTCACCCGCGGAGGCCGTCGGCGAGCAGGACGACGGTCTTCCGGACGTCCCTCCGGCCGTGATTCTCGGGTTTCAGGACGTGCTCTACGAGGAAGTAGCAGAGCGGACCGACGATACGGTGAACGTCGTCAGGGGCCAGACGGTCCACCTCCTGAACGACGATGTCGGATTCATCGGGGATTTCGGTATCGGTGCCCCCGTGACCGCCACCATCACGGAAAATCTGCTCGCGGCGGGTGCCGAGGTCGTCTGCATCCTCGGCGGTTGTGGCTGTCTCCAGCGGTCGATTCCGCCCAACGACGCCATCCTGCCGACGCGAGCGATTCGCGACGAGGGAGTCTCGTACCACTACCTCCCGCCGGACGAGGAGGTACGGGCGACGCCCGAACTCGTGGACGCGCTGGACGCCTCGCTCTCGGACGCGGGCGTCGAGACCCACCGAGGCCCGACGTGGACGACGAGCGCCTACTACCGTGAGACGGTGCCCGAAATCGACCGGTACGCGGAGGAAGGCGTCGTCTCGCTCGGAATGGAGACTGCGGCGATGCTCGCGGTGGCCGAGTACCGCGACGCCGATGCGGCCGTCGTCCACGAAATCGGAGACCACCTGACGCCCGACGAGTGGGAGTCCGGCGTCGAACGCGAGGAGAACCTCGCCGAGTTCCTCGACCCGACCGTCGAGGCGCTTCGGCGGTACGTGGTCTCGGACTGAGGGGACGAAGCGCCTACTCTCGGAAACGGAGTCACCTGTTTCCGTGACACCGACGACTTCGGCAGGGATTAGGACGTGCCCGTTCAATGCCGGACCATGCGAGTCGAGTTCGACCGAGACACCTGCACCGGGATGTTCCAGTGTACCGCCGAGTGGGACGCCTTCGAGGAGAATCGCGACGACGGCAAGGCCGACTTGCGCGACGCCGAGGAGGACGAGGCGGACCTGTTCGTGCGCGAGATACCCGAAGACGCCGAGTTCGACGCCAAGATGGCCGCCCGGGTCTGTCCGGTGGACGCCATCCGCGTGTACGACGACGACGGCGAGCAGATAATCCCCTGAATCTGTCCGAACAGGGTGCGGTCGGTGAATGTCAGTATCTCCAGACGAAGCGGAGGGGTAGCGTGCCGTTACGGTGGGTGCTGGCGCACAGGGGTTGTCGGTGCTAAAGCAGTAGTTCAGTCGGTCTACAGCAGTAGCCCTACCGGTGCTACAACAGTCGCACCGATGGAAAACGAGTCGGACGCGAGCGTCGGTCGCTCACTCGGTCGTCGAATCCTCGACGCTCTCTTCCTCGTCGGCGTCGGGGTATAGCTGTTCCTCCCAGCTGTGTGCGTCACGGCGCACATCCCAGTAGTCGCTCATGGTTCGAGCAATCCAACACTAGCTGTCGATTAGTAAAACCGTTGCGGGAATTCGAAATCCCCCGAGAAATCCGCTCTCTGGTATTACCTCGGAGCTTGAACGTGTGGAAACCCAACTTGAGCGACCGAAGTCCGATTGGACCGGCTGGAGACCTCACTCGAACGTCTTCTCCGCCCACTTCACCGCGTACTCCGCACCGTGGCTGCGATAGGCTCGCGTGTCGAGCGCTGCGAACGGTGCAGGGAGTTCGAGTCCGTGTTTGACCGCTGCGCAGGCGAACTCCGCCGCGTCCGCGAAGTCGGTCTCGTCGCGGGCCATCGACGACGGGAGTCCGTCGAGTCGAGGTTCGATACGCTCGCCCGCGTCCTGCCACGCCGCGAACAGACGGGGGAAGTCGTCGTCCCACTCCGCGAACACCTCGCGGGTGTGGAGTCCGACGTACGCGTCGTACAGCGCGGCCGCGATTTGGTAGACGCTGCCGCCGTCGAACGGGAGCGCGGCGTCGAGTTCGACGTATCGGTCCTCGAAGAATCCGAGGAAGTGTTCGGGGAGTTCCGTGCCGATTTCCACCAGCGCCTCCGCGAGCAGGAAGTCCACGAAGTCGTCGGGTGACCCCTGCACGCGGGCCTTCACGAACGCGACCGGCGGGTCGGTCTGGCGCGTCCACGCGACGCTGCCGTCGCCGGGCATCCCCACCGTAAAGTCGGTGGAGGCGAACCGGCGGAGGAGTTCGGGCGCGTCCTCGGGAAGCCAGTCGTCCGGGTACGCGAGCGGGTCGAGCGCGTCCACGAGCAGGCCGAGGTCTTCGGCGCGCGCGGGGTCGAGCGTCTCGAAGTCCGTCCCCGAGTCCAGCACCAGCGCGTCGGGCGCGTGGGCGTCCCGAACGTCGGCCACCTCCCTGGACAGCGACCGTTCTTCGAACATCAGGCGGCGAGCCAGAGGTTCGCGAGAAGTGCGACTGACAGAATCGAGGTGATGCCGACCGTTGCGACGACGATTTTGGTTGCCTTGCTCATACCGATTCGTTCGGACGCGAGCGCTTAAAACTGTCAGGTTTAGTCCGCGAGTCCGGATGCGACGCGCCGCGACTACTCGTCAGTCCGCACCGGTTCCGGCCCCGATATCGGACTCGCGGGCGACCTGCTTCCACTTGCCGGTCCAGAACCGGAAGACGTTGACACCGGCCCGGAGGTACATATCGCCGAGGATGGAGGCGTAGACCGCCACCAAACCCAAGCCGATACCCGGCGCGAACTGCCAGCCTGCTATCTCGAAGAGGGCGACCCCGGGCGCGACCGCGAGGAAGGCCACCGGAAGCTTGAACAGATAGGTCCCGGCGAACGCGCCGTAGAAGGGCCACCGCGTGTCGCCCGCGCCGCGCAGGCCCCCGCGCATCGTTCGGGAGACGCTGAACGCCGCGACGCCGAGACCGAACACGCGGACGAAGGTGACCGTGAGGTCGACGTGGTTGGTGCCGAACGCCACTGCGATTGGCCGGGCCGCCGCGAACAGCACCGCGCCGATGAGCAGTTGCGTCACGAGCGCGATTCGCAGGGTCTGCCAGCCGTACTCGGTGGCCTCGCCGTCGTTTCCGGCCCCGATGGACTGGCCGACCAGCGTCGAAGAGGCCGTAGAGTACCCCCACGCGGGCATCAGGGCGAGCAGCATCACCCGCCGACCGATGGCGTAGGCCGCGACGACCGGCGTCCCGAGCGTGGTGAGGACCAGCAGGAAGGGGAACCGGCCGAGCGTCCGGGAGAGTCGAGTCCCCGCGAGCGGCAGGCCGACGCGGACGATTTCGGTCGCTATCGACCAGTCCCACTGCTTCCCGCCGAGCGGCAGACGGACCGAATACCGCCCCGAGAGGAGCGCGCCGGTGAAGATGACCGCCGCGAGGACGTTGGCGAGAGCAGTGCCCCACGCCGCGCCCGCGACGCCCAGTTTCGGGAACGGGCCGAACCCGAAGATGAGGACCGCGTTGAGGAAGATGTTCGTCGGGAGTGTGAGCAGGCGGACGTACATCGGGGTTCGGGTGTCACCGACGCCCGCAAGCGCGCGGGCGGCTATCATGCTCCAGAACCGGAACGAGACCGAGAGCATGATGATTTTGAGGTAGATAGCGCCGAGTCGGATGGTCTCGGGGTCGTCGGTCAGCACGTCTATCATCGGTTCGGCGTACACCCACGTCGCCGCGGTGATGGGCACCGCGAGCAGGAGCGCCAACCAGAGCGACTGCTTGATGGTGAAGTTGGCCTTCTCGTGTTCGCCCGCGCCCTCGAAGCGCGAGACGACGCTGATAGTCCCGCTGGTCAGCGCCAGCGAGAGACCGAAGGGGATGAAGAAGTACTGGAAGCCGAGTTCGAGCGCGGCGACCGCCTCGTCGCCCAGCGCACGTCCGACCATGAAGAAGTCCGCGACCCGGAGCAGCGTCCGCATCCCGCCGGTGACCATCACCGGGACCGCGAGGTCGAACGCCTCCTCGCCCTTCTCGCGGTCGAGGAGACCGAGACGCGCCAGCGCTGCCGGAAAGAGAAACGCGACGCTGCGTGCTCGTCGCTTGGTATCGTCGAGCATCAACAGTACGCGTAGGGTGAGTCCGCCGAACCCTTCTTTCTATCGACTCTCCTCGCTCGAACGAACGTGGCGCGGGACGAGAAGAGACCGGAACGAGAGGCGAAACGGGAGCGATACCAGAGCGGCAACGACAGCAAAAACAGCAACCACAGCGGCACGCAGAACGAAAGCGAGAGAGTCCGTGGACGGAGTAGTTCCACGGTCGGAGCAGTGGTGACTCAGTGCCGTTCGAGAACGTCGCGAAGCGTATCGATTGCGGTGTCTATCTGAGAGCGTTTCGCGATGACCGGTGGTTTGATGACCAGCGAGTTGCCGCCGAAGTCGCCCGAGAGACGGAACATGATGCCCTCGTCGAGGCACGCTTCGAATATCTCCTCGGCGAGTTCGGGCGACGGTTCACCGTCGTCCACGATATCGACACCGGCAATCAGCCCGAACCGACGCACGTCGTCCACGATGTCGAACTCGTCTTCGAGTCCCGCGAGACGTTCCCCGAGGAGTTCACCCTTGTCGGCAACCTCGTCGAGGTACCCCGGTTGGGTGAGGATGTCGATGTTCGTGACGGCGACGGCGCTCGCGATGGGGTTCGCACCGTGCGTGAACTCGTGTTCGCCGTAGCCGACGACGTCGTACTCCTCCCGACAGACGATGGCACCGAGCGGATATCCGGCCGAGATACCCTTGGCGAGGGTCATGATGTCCGGGGTCACGTCGTAGTACTCGGCTGCGAACATCTGACCGAGCCATCCGAATCCGGTCTGGACCTCGTCGAAGATGAGCGCGATGTCGTGTTCGTCACAGATATTGCGTACGTCTTGGAGGTAGCTCTTCGGGAATTCGACGACGCCAGCGTTCACGTCGATGGGCGTCAAGATGACACCACAGAGGTCCTCACGCGTCTCGGCTAACTTACGGAACTCGTCCGCCGATTCGGACACTGAATCGCCAGCGTACGGCGGGTCGAAGTGCTCGAAGTCCCCGTCGGTGACGAGGAAGTCCTTGTCGTAGTACTTGCCCGAGAGTCGCATGACCTCGTTGGTCTCGCCGAAGAAACTACCGTAGGTAGTGGCGATGGTGTTACCGTCGTGTTTCTTTCGGGCCATCTTGATGGCACCTTCGTTGGCTATGCTTCCCCCGGTGACTTTCGGGTTGACTTTGTCGAGACCCTCGGGTGCGACCTCGGCGATGCGCTTGGCGAGGCGCATGGTCGGTTCGTCGAGATACCGCGACGAGGTGTATTGGAGTCTGTTGGCCTGTCGTTCGACGACCTCGACGATGTCCGGGTGACACTGGCCGAGATTCAGATTGAGCGTCTGTGACGCGAAATCGAGGAACTCCCGGCCCTCTACGTTCGTAACACGCATTCCGTCCGCCGTATCGAACGGGGGCCTAGAGGGTTGGACGTTCTGGCAGAGATACCGTTTGTACTCCGCGTAATTCTCTGCGAACGAGTCGGTCCGGTCGTGTGGAGTTTGTTTGCTCACACTAACACAATGATATTAACTTAATATAAGCTTTGCTAGTGCTGATATAAACTGTTATAGATACTGTAATATATTCGCCCGTAACGAGAAGGAGCGAGTCAGGCCGGGGTCGTCAACCCGAGCAACGCGTCCCGCAAAGCGTCAGAACCGGACGCGACTTCGTCGGCCTCTGAGAGGTCTTGGTCCTCGTTAGCGACAGTGCGGTAGCCGATGCAATGCATATCCGCGGCCTTCGCTGCGTGAGTTCCGTGCGTCGAATCCTCGACGGCGGCGCAAGCCGACGGCGAGACGTCGAGTAGCGACGCCGTATGTAGATAGATATCGGGAGCGGGTTTGCTCTCGCTCTCGATTTCGTCGCCACTGACTATCTCCTCGAAGTAGCGTTCGAGGTCGAACCGGTCCATCACGAACTGAATCCAAGCGGGCGGCGAAGAGGAAGCGAGTGCGAGTCTGGTCCCGCGCTCGTCCAGCGTGTCGAGTAGGTCGGGGAGTCCGTCCATCATCTCCGCTTTCTCGGTGTACAGTTTCTCGGCAGCGTCCTGATAGAGGTCGAGGAACGTCGATTCGTCCACGGTGACGCCGTACTCGTCGGCGAGGTAGTCGTAGGCGTCGTGGACGTTCATGCCCGCGATTTCTGCGGCCGTCGCAGCGTCGGAATCGACCGCTTCCGGGAAGATGAATCCCTCTTCGAGTTCACCCCAATGGCGTTCCGAGTCCACGATGACACCGTCCATGTCGAAGATGACAGCCTCCATCAGTAATCACCGGCCTTCGTAGTTTTCGATAGCACCGACGAACTCCTCGGGACTCGTAGTGAGTTCCGAAAGAGAACCGAACAGCATCGGATTCAGTTCTCCAACGATGTCCTTCGAGACCGAGTTCGGCGCGTGAGTCTTCAGACCGATAATCGGGATGTCGTGTTCGTGCGCGAGGCCGAGTTCGGTTCCGATACCCACGTCCGGAATCTGGCCGTCGAGGATTATCATCATTAGGTCTGCTTCGAGGACCTTCTCCCGATTAAATCGGAACAGTTCGTTCTTCGCGTCCTCGACGGTTTCGATGTGCGGTTCGTCTCCCGGTTGGAGATTCTCGATTCCGTCGCGCTGGGGCAGGAATACGTCGTGTCCCTCCGCCTCTATCATCTCGAGTATCTTCTCGTTGAACTGTAGCTGTGCTTCGCCGAAAATCGGCCCTGCAAAGTAAATGTGCATCGTTGCAAATCGGAAGAACCACTTATATGTATTAAGGCTTTCCATTAAATTTAGTTAGAAAGCACTAATGCACATAACACGAGTTGTCTACTCATGCAATGCGACCTCTCAGGTAGGACTGCGCTCGTAACCGGTTCTGGACGCGGAAACGGTCGAGCGACTGCTCTCACCCTCGCCGAGAACGGTGCAGACGTCGTCGTCAACGACATCGACCCCGACCGCGCGGAAGACACCGCCAGCGAGGTTCGGGAACGTGGCAGCGATGCTCTCGCCGTGCCCGCGGACATCACGGACGAAGCCGAAGTCGAGGCCATGTTCGAGCGCACCGCCGAAGAAGTCGGAGCAGTCGACGTACTCGTCAACAACGCAGGTGTAGGTGACGCCCAACGGTTCACGGAGGAGACCGACGACGAGATATGGGAGTTGAATCTTCAGACGCATCTCTGGGGGTCGATATACTGCTGTCGTCACGCGATTCCGGGGATGCGCGAGCAGGGATACGGGAAGATAGTCAACGTGAGTTCGATTCACACCAAAGAGGGCATCGGGATGTCTCCCCAGTACGACGTCGGGAAGTACAGTCTCCTCGGACTGACGAAATCGCTGGCCGGAGAACTCGCGTACGACGGTATCCGCGTGAACGCGGTAGCGCCCGGTTGGGTGAACACTCGGATGACAGAACACATGGTCGAGAAGACCCGGGAGAAGATTCTGGACCTGAACCCCCTCGACAGGTTCGCGGAACCCGAGGAGATAGCCGACGCGGTTCTGTTCCTCTCGTCACCCGCGAGCGACTACGTGAACGGTCACGAACTTCGCGTTGACGGTGGGCAGAAGCCGATAGAGAGCTGGAAACACGAGGAGTACTGACGGCTACCAGAATAGTTTTTAATTGTGGTCTTGACCTGACATCATGTGCGAAATAACACTACTTTCCCACGAAAGTAATCGAGGGGCGTCGCAAATGGAACGAGGAGGCGACAACCGATGACGGAAGAACCGCCCGAGAACAGGCGACTCTGGCTAGTCACTATCCTGACCTTCGTCGGACTCGAAGCGGTCGGGTTCCAGATGCGGGGCGCGCTCGTCCCGGAACTGAAACAGCAGTTCGCGGTGTCGGCCAGCATGCTGGGACTCGTCGCACCAGCCGGAACGGTCGGGTTCGTCCTCTGCGTCGTCGTCATGGGAACGGTCGCAGGTCGAGTGAACATGAAGCGGTTCCTCCTAGTGGGTTCGCTGATAGTCTCGGCGTGCATGTTCGTGATGGGTCTCGCACCCACCTTCGTCGCGTTCCTCGGAGCACTGTTCGTCCGAGGAGTCGCGACGGGACTGTTCCGAGGTCTCGACAGGCCGATTCTGAGTCACCTCTACCCCACCTCCCGTGGGCGAATATTCAACATGTACGACCTCGCGTGGGCGGTCGGAGCGACCATCGGACCGCTCTTGGTGACCGCGTCGGTAGCCGCCGGAAGCTGGCAGTTCGCCTATCTCGGACTGGCGGTCACGTTCGTTCCGGTCGCGATACTCGTCTCGAGGACGGACCTCCCGCTCGAACCGGGGACGGAGGAGGAACTCGACCTCGGAGCACTGCGCCACATCATTCGAAAGACGGGTATCGTCGGGATGGCCGTCGCGATGTTCATCGGCGGCGGCGTCGAGGGCGGTATCTTCACGTGGCTTCCGTACTACGTCGGAAAGTCGTTCTCTCAATCCTCCGCTAACTCGGTCCTCTCGCTGTTTCTCGTCTCCTACGTCCCCGGCCGACTCGTCTACACGTACATCTCCGAGCGAGTCCAATACATCAACCTCGTCATCACCATCGGCGTTCTCCTCGTGCCGACCGCCTACGTCGTCTTCTCGACGTCCACGTGGGTGGTACTGCTCGCTGGTATCGCACTGATGGGCGTGCTTCAGTCGGGTATCTATCCGAACATGGTCGCGTTCGGCGTGGAGACTTCGCCGGAGTTCAGCGGTCCCGTGAACGCTATCGCGACGAGCGCCTTCTACGCCGGAATGGCGAGTTTCCCGGTCCTCATGGGCTTCATCGCGGATTACCGCGATATCTTCCTCTCGATGAAGTTGATAATCGTACTCGCGACGCTGTTCGCTAGCATCGTGGTGGTGACGAAACTGGTCGACCAGCGGACCGGACAGAGTAGCGTCCCGGCACAGGGGTGACTCGCGCGAGACTCCCTTCGTGACGACATCGGGGAGACAGTTCCCCGGAACGACTATTTACGAATGGACAGAGAACTAAGGCTACGGCACCCATGTCAGGCAACGCTTCCGAATCCGTCGATTTCGAGGCCTCGGCTCCGTCGAGAGTGATGTCGTTCAACGTGCGCTACGATACCGACTCCGACGGCGAACACGCGTGGCCCGAGCGGAAGGAGATGGTCGCCAGCGTGCTTCGATTTCACAAGCCGGACCTCGTCGGACTACAGGAGCCACTGAAGCATCAGTTAGACTATATCGACGGACAGACACCCGGCATCGAATGGGTCGGCGTAGGGCGCGCAGACGGTGACACGAAGGGCGAACACGTTCCTATCGGATATCGGCCGAGCAGGTTCGAACTCCTCGATACCTCGACGTTTTGGCTTTCAGAGTCGCCCACAGTGGCGGGGAGCGTCGGCTGGAACGCCGCACGACCTCGAATCGTGACGTGGGCGAAGCTCCGCGACACCGAATCGCAGACGCGATTCTACCTGTTCAACACTCACCTCGACCATCGGGGCGACACCGCGAGGGTAGAAAGCGCGAGGCTTCTCCGAAGACGAGCGTCCGACATCGCGGGTTCCGACCCCGTCGTCGTGACGGGTGACCTCAACTGCACCAAGTCCGACGGCCCGTACCGAGAACTCACCGCCGAAGAGCAGTCGGGCTGGCAGTTGTTCGACGCGAAGCGCGAATCCGAGAACGGCCACTACGGTCCCACGGTGACGTTCGACGCCTTCGAGGGGGAACCTGACGCCAAAATCGACTACGTGTTCGCGACCGACGACGTTTCGGTGTACCAGCACGGCATCGTCAGAGAACGGTGGGACGACCGACCACCGTCGGACCACTTTCCAGTGCTGGCGGACGTGTGCTTCGAGGGGTCCCGAGAGAGAAGCGCGTACTGACCGTCCGTCATCCAAAAGTCGAGTCCGCGTCCCTACCGCGAGAAGACGACTACCGGTCGGTCGCGTCCTACGGTTATCGTTCGGTCGCGTCCCACGCGTCCGGTACCTCGATGACGTACTTGCCGTCTTCCTTCAGGGAGATGATGTACTCCTCGCGCTCGTACAGTTCCATCAGGTTGAGTTCGTACTGGCCGGGTTCGACGATGCGGATGCTCTCGAACTGGCTGTTGAGTTCCTCTCGGAGTTCTTCGAGGCCCGGATTCTCGTCGTCGGGGGTATCGACGACGTTCGCCTCCGCGTCCGAGTCGCCCTTCGGCACCGTGTCAGGTGGGGCGTTGGCCGGTTCGTCGGGGAGTTCCGACTCGTTCACGACGTCGCGGCGAGCGTTGGCCTGCGCCGAATCCTCGGCGACGGGGGCAGCACTTCCAGTCGCGTCGGCCGAGGTCCGAGGGCTGGGGTTCCCGGTACGGTCGGGCTGAGTAGTTGCTCGGGTGTTCTGCGTCTCGGTGTCGTCTCCCGTACCGACCCAGTCACGGACCGTGGCCGCCGCCCTGTTGACGGCGTTGGCGTGGTCGTCGCCCCCGGTTTCGGGTGCATCGTCCCCA
This sequence comes from Halorussus sp. MSC15.2, assembly GCF_010747475.1. NCBI lineage: Archaea > Methanobacteriati > Methanobacteriota > Halobacteria > Halobacteriales > Haladaptataceae > Halorussus > Halorussus sp. MSC15.2. The sequence goes on from NZ_VSLZ01000009.1 coordinate 58,734, forward strand.
TCCGACCTGACGTTTTCGGGAGCCTTCTTCGGTTGCGTCGCGGGTGACGCCGTTCTCGACCCGGTCTCACCAGTGTTGCGCTCTGCGGCTCCGGCGGGCTGGAACTGGAACTTGTTGCCGCCGCAGTCGGGACAGCCCGAGAGCATCTGCTTCGAACCGTCCTGAAACGACCGGCCGCAGTTAGTACACTGGTGAGGCATTATTTACGTGAGACGAGGGCGCTGATGAGGTTCTCGTCCTTGTGGAGCGTCTCTATCTGGTTCGCCGGGCCGATGACGGTGAGCTTCTGCGTGGACTCTTTGCCCATCAATCGGTCGAGGAAGCTCTGGTCGGCGGTCTCCGAACGCGGGTAGGTCTCGATTTCGATGCCGTTGAACTCGTCGGGGCTGATTTCGGTCATCGTCACTTCGATGAGTTTGCTCTCCTCGTCGGGGGAGAGACCCGTTTCGAGGATGACGATGTTGCCGTCACGAACCCCGTCCAGAATCATCCGTATCTTCTCCATCGAGGCCATCTCGGCCATGCGGTCGGCACCGATGAGGTCTATCTGGACGCCGCCGTTCGGGTCGTCCTCTGTCACTTCCGGCATGGTATCACCCGAAGTACTCCGCGATTTTGGCGTACACTTCGTCCATGTTGTCGCCTTCGAGCGCGGAGAGCGGAATCGTCTCGTGTTGCGGGAAGGCGTTGCGGATGCGCTGGACGCTCGAGTCCTCGAGGTCGGTCTTGTTGGCGAGAATGAGAACCGGGAGGTCCTGACTCTCGATGATACCGATGAGCATGGTGTTGACCTGCGTGAAGGGGTCGGTCGTGCTGTCGAGCACGTAGATGACCCCATCGACGTCCTCGCGGAGCCAGTGCATCGCCTCCGCGACGCCCTCCGTGGCTTCGCGGGAACGACGCACGGCGTCGTCCTTCTCCATGTCGTGGTCGAGGAACTCCTCGTAGTCCACTTTGGTCGTCACGCCCGGTGTGTCGACGATGTCGATGGACACCGTCTTACCGTCGCGCTCGATTTCGACGTTTTCTTTTCGACGTGCCCGGCGAGTCTCGTGCGGAATGTGACTCTCGGGACCGACTGCGTCACCGGTCCAGTCGCGCGCGATGCGGTTCGCGAGGGTCGTTTTTCCGGCATTCGGCGGGCCGTAGATACCGATACGCTTCGGCTCCTGCGCGGAGAAGAGCTTGTCCGTAACGCGGGAAATGCTGTCTTTCAGGTCCGTAAACAATCCCATCCTTTCCTCCCAGACCCCACTATCGGCGAACGGAACCGTCACGGGGCTGTTGCGCGAACAACTATATCCCACCTACTTAAACCTATGTCAGACACCACTCCGAAAGGTGTCTATTCGGTAGCATTGGTCGGTCGAACCGAAACGAGTCGTCGGCGATAGCTCGAGAATCGGTGAGTCACTAATACCGATATCCAACCAATACGAATACATTGTTTGTATTATAGGTAGGAGTTCAATCTCGCCTGACGGTCGAAACAACGTGACGAAAACGAAATCGAAACGAAACGAAAACGAACAGTAGGAAGACCAACGGAGACGAGAAGCGGGAGAGCAACGAGGCAAACGGAGAAGCCGTGAACACAGAGCAAACGAGAGGGAGACCAGACGGAAGACCGAAACTCAAGCGAGGGAAACGACGGAGACGCGGCTCCAGTTGAAACGGTGGGGTATCGAGGACGGAAACCAAACGACGTGGCGGGTGGACCCACCCCTGCCTTCTGGTTTCAGTGACCAAGCTGGTGAAACGGAAGTTGAAGTAGACGGGAGACGTAGCGTAGCTGAGAGTCGGAAAATCGAAGCGGTTCGACGGATGGACAGTAGCCAGTCGGAGGTTCACCACCCCCACCCCCTCGTTTCAGGTGGAGTTGTCGAAGGTGGGGCCGTGGGGTTGGCAGCATTCTCGTTCCGCTCGGAGAAAAGGTTGAACTAACGTCCCCACACTCCTATTCCTAGAAAATTGGTTAGTTTGCGGATATTGTTTTATCGCTATTGTAATAAACCTTTCCCCTATTATGCGCGGTCTTCTGCCCACCCCTCCCTCCTCTAAGCCGTTCCACTCGAAACGGAGGGGTGGGGGAGGCCCCCGCTAAACATCCGACTCTCTCACCGACCTCCGCGTATCGCTCAACCCTTCCACGAGTGACTTACGGTAACAATCTGCAAGGAAGAGCTGATATCCTGAGGAGATACCCGTTCTCTCGTACTCGATTACCTGCGTTCGAATGCCTTCTCTCTAATCGAAACGTCGCCTGTTTCGATGACGGTACTGACAGCCGTGGATGGTCTCTAGATGAAACGACGGGCGACGGATAGTGATGCAGACGATACGAATCTATTACCAAGCATCCGAAGCGAAGGTATTTCGACGCGACGGCGGTTCTTTCGTGGTCCTTTAGCTTCTAATTCCTCGTTTAATGTATCCGCAAATCCCGATACTGAGGAACTGCAACCTCGGATACCAAGATTTCCTCGCACGTACGTCTCGATACTCTTCTTCTCCTTCCTACACCTGCTTCGACTTCCTTCGTCTTCCTTTCTACTTCTGTACTACCGCTCTCCAATTTCTACTTCCCGCTCTCCGACCTCCACTTCTCCGGGACAGTCCGTGTGAGCGTCCGTCGCTTCCGATACTTCACGTCTGATTTTGTCCGAACTGAGCCGAAAGAAGAAAGAGTTTAATACCCTGCTGGACCTTTGGTTCTCCTGCATCAACTGGACGCGTTCGCCACTTCTCGGATTCGGCATCCCGGTTCCTTCGGTCGGTTTTGCCGAAATCTCACCGCGCGACGCGCGTCTTCCACCTGAAACAGAGGGGTCGAAACGTACGCATGACAGACGAAAACACGCAACCGACGGACGACGCGGTCGACGTGAGTCCCGACCGAAACTTCGACAACGTCGATCTCGACGACGTGGTCTTCGACGACGACGAGGACGACGATCAGGGACTCTTCGACGACCTGTTGTCCGGCGAACCGATATTCGAGAACAAGGAGGTCCTGCGACCGTCGTACACGCCGCACGAACTTCCCCACCGGAAGGACCAAATCAACAACATGGCGACGATTCTCGTCGCCGCGCTTCGCGGAGAGACGCCCTCGAACATCCTCATCTACGGTAAGACGGGGACCGGCAAGACCGCCAGCGCGAAGTTCGTCAGCAAGGAACTCGAAAGCACGTCCCAGAAGTACGACGTCCCCTGTAACGTCGAGTACATCAACTGCGAGGTGACCGACACGCAGTATCGCGTCCTCGCACAACTCGCCAACAAGTTCATCGAGAACAACCAAGAGTTCGTGGACGACCGCCTCGAAGAACTCGCGACGCTCCGCGAAGGCGCGAGTTCCGACCCCTCTCGACTCTCCGACACCGCGTTCGATTCCGCCGAGGCCGTCGACGCGCGCATCGACGAATTAGAAGACGACCGCGAGGAGATGGAATCGGTTCCCATGACCGGATGGCCGACCGACCGCGTCTACAACACGTTTTTCGAGGCCGTCGACTACGAGGAGCGAGTAGTCGTCATCATGTTGGACGAAATCGACAAACTGGTCGAGAAGTCTGGCGACGACACCCTCTACAACCTCTCGCGGATGAACTCCGAACTCGAGAACTCGCGGGTCTCCATTATCGGCATCTCGAACGACCTCAAGTTCACCGACTTCCTCGACCCCCGCGTCAAATCGAGCCTCGGCGAGGAGGAGATAGTCTTCCCGCCGTACGACGCCAACCAGCTCCGAGACATCCTCCAGCACCGCGCGGAGGTCGCGTTCAAGGCCGACGCGCTCTCGGACGACGTAATCCCGCTCTGCGCCGCGTTCGCCGCGCAGGAACACGGTGACGCCCGGCGCGCGCTCGACCTCCTTCGGACCGCGGGCGAACTCGCCGAACGCGACCAAGCCGAGGGCGTCAACGAGAAGCACGTCCGGAAGGCCCAGGAGAAGATTGAACTCGACCGCGTGGTCGAAGTCGTCCGCACGCTTCCCACGCAGTCGAAACTCGTCCTCTTCTCCATCATCTCGCTGGAGAAGAACGGTGTCCACAACGTCAACACCGGCGAGGTGTACAATATCTACAAGCGCCTCTGCGAGGAGATAGACGCCGACGTCCTCACTCAGCGCCGCGTCACCGACCTCATCAGCGAACTCGACATGCTCGGCATCGTCAACGCCGTGGTCGTCAGCAAGGGCCGGTACGGTCGGACCAAGGAGATTAGCCTCTCGGTACCCATCGACGAGACCGAGGCCGTGCTGATGTCCGACTCGCGTCTCGGCGACATCGAGAGCGTCCAACCGTTCGTACAGGCTCGGTTCGACAATTGAATCCCCGTCTTCGGACGGACCTCTTCGTCTTCGCGAGACGTACTCTGTACGGATGAGATAATCATACATACGCGAACTCCACTAAAATACAATTACATAATTATAGGTAAGAAACATTTTTTTATCGCTCGGGCATCATTGTATGGATGTATGCCGGAAATGAACCCTGCTACCCGGAGAGCAGTGTTGAAGAAGAGTGCGGCAACCGCCGGCGTTCTGTCGGGAATCAGTGTCGTCGGCGCTCCCGCCTCCGCGGCGTACGAACACACCCTCCGAGTCGAGGCTGACGGCGGTAGCGGAGCCTTCAGAACCGTCATCTACGCGAGCGACTACACGACGGAAAACTGGGAGGGCGACGACCTCGACGCCCGAGCAGGCGGTGACAGCGTCCGAATCGAGAGCTACGTGGACTCGGGCGCGTTCTCACCCGGCTACGACGTCGTGAAGTACAACGGCAGTCCCGACTCGCCCGACGACTTCACCATCAACGAGTACAGCGACAACGTCGTCGCTACGCTCGACGGTGAGGTCATTCCGGACCCCACCTGAGAGAACGCGGCGAGTTTCGAGACGCCCACATTCGTCCCCGCTTTTCGAGGAACCGAACGTCGACGCTCGGACGGTACGAAAACGATTCTCGGACAATCGGCGGTCGTCTAAATTTTCCCGGAGAACTTCAGCCTCACGTATCCGAGGTACGGGATTCGGACCTCGGCGGTACCGCGAATCCAGCCGGGCTTGACGACGTTCGATATTCCGCGGGACTGGTCGTAGAACCCGTTGTGGTCACCCTTCGTGATGAACCCCGCGTGGGACGCCGGGCAGTTCGACAGTTCGCGACAGTTGTCGACGCCCTCCGGAAGGTACTGCTTTTTCGCCTCGTCGTACCAGTTCTCCCCGTCTTCGACCCAGAATCTGGCGCGGTGGATTATCGGCGTCTCCTGCGAACTCCCGTACGGTTGATACACTACCACGTCTCCGTAGCGGTTGAACTTCTTGTAACCGGCTTCCTTCCCGGCCTGATACGTGACGACTCCGGTGCCTTGCTGGGCGGCCGCGGGCGCGAGTCGACCCTCCTCCATGATGAACACGAGGTCGCCCTTCTCCATGTTCGGCTGCATGCTCCCGCTCTCGATGGCCACCATCGGGGGCCAGACCCCGCTGACGGCGAACAGGAGGAGACCGATAGCGAGGACGATACCCGCGCTGCTCAACATCTCGCGCACGAACACGACCACCTGATTCTCGCTGTTGCGGAACCGGTGGACGGGAGCGAGCGGACCCGACTCCTCCTCGGTCGGTTCGCCGCCGTCCGTCGCTGGCCCCTCAGAAGATGGACCGTCTCGGGGAGAACTCATTCGACCCCACCTTGCCGTTCCGAGGTTGTCAATTTTCCGGGTGCAAGACGAACCCCGGTCGCGCGTCGGCCGAACGATGCGCTTTTGACGACCCCCCGAAATGTGAAACACGTGCCGTTGGAGACCCCGGCCCGTATCGTCAGTGAACTCACCAGTCGCGGCTACAACGCCGACCGCGAGGCCGTGACGCTCCTCGCGCGGGCCACCGACCCGGACGCCGCGCTCGACGCGGCCGTCGAGCGCGCTCCCGAAGACGCTCTGAAACTCTCCTCGGACCACGTCGAGAGCGTCCTCGCAGACCTCGAACCGGAACAGAGGTCCTCCGTTTCGACTGGACCTGATAACGGGAACGAGTCGGGGAAGAAATCGACCTCTGCAGGAGAAACGAAGGGGGTAAACGATGTCGGCGAAGCCGTCGCCGACGTCTCTCGGCCCGACGAGTCGATTCGGGACCCGGACCTCGACGCCCGGTCGGTCGAAATCACGGGTAACGTGACCGGCGAGAGTACTGGAACCGGCGAGTACGACGATTTCGTCTCCGTGTTTCAGGACCGATTCAAGCGCCTCTCGAAGCAGTTGCGTTCGCGGGTCAACGCTCGTCCGACTTCGGTCGTCGGCGAGATGCCCGGCGGCGGCGAGACGGCGATTGTCGGGATGATAAGCGACATTCGCTCGACCGCTAGCGGCCACTGGCTAATCGAGTTGGAGGACACGAGCGGGACCTACCCCTGTCTCGTCATGAAGGACCGCGAGTTCGCCGACACGGTCGACGAACTCCTCTTCGACGAGATAATCGCGGTCGAAGGGACGCTCTCGGACGACAACGGCGACGGAGACGGTATCCTGTTCGTAGACTCGCTGTACTTCCCCGACGTGCCCCGGACCTACCAGCCTTCGACCGCAGACCGTCACGTTCAGGCCGCGCTCATCAGCGACGTTCACGTCGGCAGTCAGGAGTTCATGGGGGAGGCGTGGTCGCGCTTCGCCGACTGGCTACACACGCCCGAGGCCGAGAACGTCGAGTACCTGCTCATCGCGGGCGACATGGTGGAGGGGGTCGGGGTCTATCCGAATCAGGACGAGGAACTCGACATCGTGGACCTCTACGAGCAGTACGAACAGTTCTCGGAGTACCTCAAGGAGGTGCCCGGCGACCTCGAAATCGTCATGATTCCCGGCAACCACGACGCCGTCCGACTCGCCGAACCCCAACCCGGTTTCGACGAGGAGTTGCGGGACATCATGTCGGTTCACGACGCGCGAATCTCGGGCAACCCCTCGACCGTCACGCTCGAAGGCGTCGATATCCTGATGTACCACGGCGTCTCGCTCGACGAAGTCATCGCCGAACTACCCGACGAGAAGGCCAGTTACGACGAACCGCACAAGGCTATGTACCAACTCCTGAAGAAACGCCACGTTGCGCCTCAGTTCGGCGGGAAGACTCGCCTCGCCCCCGAGGAGAAGGACTACCTCGTGATGGACTCGGTTCCGGACGTGTTCCACACCGGCCACGTCCATAAACTCGGATGGGGAAAGTACCACAACGTCCTCGCGGTCAACTCCGGGTGCTGGCAGGCACAGACCGACTTCCAGAAGTCCGTGAACATCGACCCCGACGCCGGGTTCGCGCCCATCCTCGACCTCGACACGCTCGACATGACCGTCCGGCAGTTCAGCTGACCGACTGCTCCGAACGGCGACGGTTATGTTCCACCTGAAACGAAGGGGTTAGCGGGTTGACTCACCCTACCGACGGACGTCGGCGTCGCTATCTATCGGACGGGGATGCTTCTTGGACGTGAATGTCAGACGGACGTGGATGTCCGACGGACGTGGAGGTACCTGTCGGACGGACACGCCAGTACTCAACGGCGCGTAGAATTCGCGTTCACCGAGTGGTCGAGACGATATTCCAGCGTCCGACCGCCCTCGAACCGCGGACCGGTCCCCGCCTGCTGGAACCCGGCGGCCTCGACTACTTCTCTGGTATCCGCCTCGTCCTCGGGCACCAGCGCCTCGACGGCCATGTCCTCCTTCCGGGCGAACCGGACCGGCTCTTCCAGCAGTCGCTCGCGCGCCTCCCGGGACCCCCGGAGGTACGTCACCCGGACCGTCCCGGGCATCGCGTCGAATCCGACGAAGCCCACTATCTCGGACGTCTCGTCGTCCCCGTCGCTTTCGGTACCTGCGTTCTGGTCGTCAGCGTCGGTTTCGGCGACTCGGACCGTCCGGTCGTGGACCACGTTGCGCATCACCTCGGCCGGGGCGTCGGCGAGTTCGCCCAGTACCTCCCCGTCGTCTTCGACTGCGTCGCGCACGTTCATTGTTCACGTATCGACCGCGGACTAAGTTAAAGCCCGCGGGGAGTTCCTGTTGACGAGTAGACGTATCACCCCAGTTGCGGTGAACAGAGCTTTTTCGCTTGCAGCACTTTGTCAAGAACATGCATGGCACGGACGACTCCGCCCCCGAGACGGCCGATGCCGCCGACCCCGATTCGGAAGTCTCCGACGCTGCATTGAACTCCTCGGAACCTCCCAACTCCGACCGCTGTGACTACTGCCGTCTCCCGATTCCGACCGACCCGGTGACGCTCGAACGAGGAGGTACTGTCTACGAGTTCTGCACCGAGGCCTGCCGGGACGCGATGGCCGAGAGCGACCGCGCTTGCACGGAGTACCACGGGTTCCGGCGCGTCCGAACCGGCGTCTCGGGACTGGACAGGTTCCTCCCGCAGGGGTTCCCCCGAAACTCGTTCGTCCTGCTGTCGAACGACGAGGGCGCGCGCGACGACGCCCTCCGGGCCGAACTCGTCTGGCGGGCCTTGGAACGCGACGAACCCGCCACCGTCGTCACGTTCACCGAACCGCCCGTCTCGGTGGTCGAGGGGTTCCTCTCGCTCGACTGGAACGTCCTGCCGTATCTGGAGTCGGGCCAACTTCACGTCATGGACTGTTTCACCTACCGAATGGACGACCGCGACCGCGAGCGCATGTTCGAGCGCATGGACGAGTGGAACCGCCACATCTACGGCGTCACGAAGTCGGTGACCCAGACCGTCCGAGACCCCAGCGACGTGACCGAACTCCACAACAAACTCGACAATTGCCTCGAAGCGCTGTCGATGAGCGACCGCGGCATCGTCGTCGTGGACTCGCTGACCGAGTTCGGGACGCTCGTCCAACCCGTGCAGGCGTACAACTTCGTGAAGGACGTTCGAGCGGACGTCTGCAAGGGACGGTTCGTTCCGGTCTTCGCGGGCGGGACGTTCACCGGCGAAGAGGAGAGTTTTCCCCACGACCTCGGCTACGCCGTCGACGGCATCGTGGACATGCAGGTGACGGGTTCCATCGTGAAGGACACGCTCATCAAGCGAATCCGCATCCGGAAGATGAACGGCGTCCTCGCCATCCCCGAGTGGGTCGCCTACGAGTTCACCGCCGGAAAGGGACTGGTCACGTTCGACCCGATAGCCGAGATGGACGAGACCGACGAGCGCGTGGAAGGCGGTGATACCCCCGGCGACGAACGCGGCCGAACTGAGGACGAGTCCGACGCCGAGAACCCGGAGGTCGCCGAGACCGGCGGCGAGTAGACGCGATACCGGCAGCGCGTGGACGTGGGATTGACAGCGAGTGGACGAGAGATTGGTAGCGAACAGACACGAAATTCGGGGGGTGGCAAGCTTCTCAGACATGGAAGCAGTTATCTGCGTGCCAGAGTTAGCCTCTCGCATGCATCAGCGTCCCGCACGGGGGTCCTCGGATTCACAGGTGATAGTATGCGAGTAGTAGCCAAGTTCGGCGGAACGAGTCTCGGAAGCGGCGACCGAATCAATCGGGCCGCCGACTCGGTGGCCGACGCCGTGGCGCAGGGCCACGAAATCGCGGTGGTCGCCAGCGCGATGGGTAACACGACCGACGACCTCCTCGACGAGATAGAGTTCGAGACCGACGAGTCGGACAGGGCCGAAATCGTCAGCATGGGCGAGCGAACCAGCGTCCGGATGCTGAAGGCCGCCCTCGCGGCCCGCGGCGTCGAGGCCGTCTTCGTGGAACCCGGCAGCGAGCGCTGGCCGGTGTTCACCGACGAACACGGCGAACTCGACGCCGAACGGACCAGAGAGGCCGCCGCGGAACTCGCCGCGGAACTCGACGGCGTGGTCCCTGTCGTCACCGGGTTCCTCGCGGAGGACCCCGAGGGCAACGTGACGACGCTGGGTCGGGGCGGTTCGGACACCACCGCCGTCATGCTCGGCAACTACATGGACGCCGACGAGGTGGTCATCGTGACCGACGTCGAGGGCGTCATGACCGGCGACCCCCACGTGGTGGAGGGCGCGCGGAACGTCGGCGAAATCTCGGTGGACGAACTCCGTAACCTCTCATTCCGCGGCGCGGAAGTCGTCGCTCCGAGCGCGCTCTCCTACAAGGACGAGAACCTGAGCGTCCGCGTCGTCCACTACCAGCACGGCGACCTGCTGGCGGGCGGCACCGACATCATCGGCGAGTTCGAGAGCCTCATCGATATGCGCGAGGAACGACTCGCCTGTCTCACGGTCGCGGGCCGGGCCATCCGAAACCGACCCGGCATCCTGCAGGAACTCTCGACGGCGCTCGGCGACAGCGACATCAACGTCGATGCGGTGGCGAGCGGGATGGACTCGGTCACGTTCTACGTGGACGAGACGGTGGCCGAACGAGCAGAGAACATCCTCCACCGCGAAGTCATCGAGGAACAATCGCTGTCGAGCGTCACCGTGGACGACGACGTTGCCGTCGTCCGGGTGATGGGCGGCGAACTCCCGAACCAACCGGGCGTCATCCGGAACCTCGTCAACCCCATCGCGGACGCCCACATCAACATCCACGACCTCATCACCAGTGCGACGAGCGTCGCCGTCTTCGTGGACTGGTCGGACCGCGAGGAGACGCTGGACATCATCCAGAACGAGTTCTGAAGCCCCGGAACGTTTTTTACCGGTTACGGACAACTCCCGAGTATGCCATCCGAACCCCCGAACGGTGGTCGCGTCCGCCAGCCACGGCGACAGTCCGCGGGGTTCGGCTTCTTCTTCGCGTCCTGACCGAGCGGCGGACTCCCGGGCCGGGCGAGGACCCCGGCGGGGACGAAACCGTTCGCTCGCGGCCGCCTCGACTGCTCGGCCGCGCTTCAGAAACGATAAACGGACGCACGGGCACGGTATCAGCAAAGAGAGCCTGACGCACGATGAAACTACCAGAATCACAGGTCGCGGTGCTGCAAGCCGCGAGCGCGAACGACGCACGGAGTATCGAACAACTGGCCGCCGACACCGACCTGAAACCCGAGACGGTGACGGGCGCGGCCTTCGAACTGGAGTCGGCGGGACTCGTGACGGTCGAGGAGTCCACCGACGAGACGGTGACGCTGACTGAGGAGGCGCGCGAGTACCTCCGAGACGGTCTCCCCGAGGTCCGACTCTACGAGGCCGCCGCGGACGCGGGGGCCGACGAGGGGTCGGTCCAGATGGGCCGGGTCATCGGCCAGTCCGGACTGGAAGGGCCGCAGGTGGACATCGCGCTCTCGAACTACGCCCGGAAGGGGTACGGGACAATCGAGAACGGCGAAATCACGGCCGACCCGGACGCCGACCCCGAGAGCGACGCCGAGTACGCCGCACTCGCCGCACTCGACGCGGACGAGTCGGTCGAGGACGAGACCGTGCTGGAGCAGTTGGAAAGCCGCGGACTCGTCGCTATCTCCGAATCGACAGTACGCTCGGTGACGCTGACCGACGAGGGCGTGACCGCGATGATGGAGGGCGTCGAGACGGCCGAGACGGTCGGACAACTGACCCCGGAGATGCTCACGTCCGGCGAGTGGCGCGACGTGGAGTTCGCCGAGTACAACGTCGAGGCCGACGCCGAGCGCATCGACGGCGGGAAGACCCATATCCTGCGCCAGACCGCGAACCGAGTGAAGGACACGCTGGTCGGGATGGGATTCGAGGAGATGGAAGGTCCTCACGCCGACGCGGACTTCTGGATAAACGACGCGCTGTTCATGCCGCAGGACCACCCGGCGCGGACCCACTGGGACCGGTTCGCCCTCTCGAACCCGACCGAAATCGACGACCTGCCCGAGGACCTCGTCGGGCGCGTCGAGGACGCCCACCACAACGGCGTCGGCGAGGACGGCGAGGGGTATCACTCGCCGTGGTCCGAGGACTTCGCGCGCGCCATCGCGCTACGCGGACACACCACTTCGCTATCGATGCGCTACCTCTCGGGCCACGAGGTCGGTGAACTGGAACCGCCCCAGCGGTTCTTCAGCGTCGAGAAGGTGTACCGAAACGACACTCTCGACCCGACTCACCTGCTGGAGTTCTTCCAGATAGAGGGGTGGGTGATGGCCGAGGACCTGTCGGTCCGGGACCTGATGGGGACCTTCGAGGAGTTCTACGAGCAGTTCGGCATCACCGACCTCCGGTACAAACCCCACTACAACCCCTACACGGAGCCGAGTTTCGAACTGTTCGGCGAACACCCGACTACGGGCGAACTAGTCGAGGTCGGCAACAGCGGGATGTTCCGCGAGGAGGTCCTCCGACCCCTCGGCGTCGATTGCGACGTGATGGCGTGGGGACTCTCGCTCGAACGCCTGCTGATGCTGATGTACGGCTTCGAGGACATCCGCGACATCCACGGGACGCTCGCCGACCTCGAACTGCTCCGCGAGACGGAGGTGCTACACTGATGCCTGTCGTAGACGTGAATCCCGACGAACTCCGGGACCTGACCGGCCGCGACGAGAAGAGCGACGACGAACTCATCGACGACATGTTCGCCCTCGGACTGGAGTTCGAGGGCCGGACCGAGGAGGGCGACCTCCAACTCGAGTTCGCCCCCGACCGACTCGACCGCCTCTCGGTCGAAGGGGTCGCGCGCTCGCTTCGCTACCAGTACGGCGACGACCGGGGCGTCTACGTCCCCGGGACGAACGACGCGGACTGGACCATCGAGGTGGACGAGAGCGTCCCCGACGAGCGCCCCTACGTCACCGGCGCGGTGATTCGGGACGTGGACCTCGACGAGGAGGCGCTCGACTCGCTCATCCAGTTGCAGGAGAAACTCCACGCGACGATGGGCCGCAAGCGCGCGAAGGGCGCTATCGGTATCCACGACCTGACGATGCTGAAGGGCCGCGCGGCGTCCGCGGAGGGCCAGACGGAGGTCGGCAACTCCATCACCTATCGCGGCATCGACCCCGACGGCGACACCTTCGTCCCCCTCGACTCAGACACGGAGATGACGCCCGCGGAGGTCCTTCGCTCGCACCCGACCGGCGAAACGTACGCCGACCTCGTCGCCGAGTACGACCGGTATCCGGCTATCTACGACGACATCGGACTGTTCTCGTTCCCGCCGGTCATCAACGGTCGCCGGACCGAGGTCTCGACCGACTCCCGGGACCTGTTCGTGGAACTGACCGGCACCGACCAGTGGACCATCGACCACATGTGCAACATCATCTGCTACGCCCTCGACGCTCGCGGCGCGAAGGTCGAGGAGGTCGAGGTCGAGTACCCCGACCGGACGCTCGTCCGGCCCGACTTCGAGGTCCGTCACAAGACCGTCACTCACGAGCGCATCGAGAGCATGCTCGGCATCGACCTGAGCGCCGAGCGCGTGCTGGACCTGCTCGAACGCTCGGGTCTCGACGCGGCGACCGAGGAAGTCGGTGACGACGAACTCGCCTACGAGGTCGAAGTGCCGCCCTACCGAGTGGACGTACTCCACCCCCTCGACATCGTGGACGACGTGGGCAGAGCGTACGGGTTCAACGACCTCGAACCCCGCTACCCCGACGTCGGGACGGTCGGCGGTCGCCACGACCGCTCGAAACTCGAAGACGCCGCCCGCGAACTGCTGGTCGGTCTCGGCTTCGAGGACCTCCTGAACTTCCACATGATAAGCGAGGCGGAGAACTTCGACCGGATGGGACTCCCGCGGCCGGGCGAAGACGGTGACGCGTCGGACGCGGACGTTCTCGGCGCGGACGAACCCGCGACCATCCTCGAACCGTACAGCGAGGACTACACCATGCTCCGGACGTGGGCGCTCCCCTCGCTGTTGATGGTTCTCGAAAACAACACCCATCGCGGCTACCCGCAGGACCTCGCGGAGGTCGGTCTCGCGGCACGCGTGGACGAGAGCGAGAACACCGGCGTCGCGGAGCGGCGCACCGTCGCCGGGGTACTCGCACGCCACGACGCCTCCTACGAGGACGCCAAGGCCCGCCTGCAAGCGGTCGCGCGCAACTTCGACGTGGAACTGGAGACGCCCGCCACCGACCATCCGACGTTCATCGACGGGCGAGTCGCCGAGGTCGTCGTCGACGGGGAGGCAGTCGGCGTCATCGGCGAGATTCACCCGGAAGTGTTGGTCGAACACGACCTCGAACTGCCGGTCGCTGGCTTCGAGTTCCGACTCGACGCGCTCGAATAGTCCTCCTGTTCTTCCCCGTCAGTCCAAGTCCGCGCCCACCGCGTCTTCCACCGAGTCGAACCCGTCGCGTTCCAGCAGGTCGAGAAGGCCCTCGTTGATGTCGCGTGCGATGCCGGGGCCGCGGTAGACGAGGCCAGTGTACAACTGAACTACGTGCGCGCCCGCGCGTATCTTCCGGTACGCGTCTTCGGCCGTGAACACGCCGCCGACGCCGACGACCGGGACGTCCACGCGCTCGGCGACGAACCGGGCCATCTCCGTGGCGCGCGGCTCGATGGGCTTGCCAGACAAGCCGCCTCCTTCGGCGCGATTGTGGCTCCGGAGGGTGTCGGGGCGGTCGGTCGTGGTGTTCGTCGCGATGACGCCATCGAGACCGAGTTCGTTCACGAGGTCGAGCGCGTCCTCGACCGCGGGGTCCGGGAGGTCGGGCGAGAGCTTGACGAGGAGCGGACTTGCGCCCGCGTCCTGTAGCGTCGTGAGGATGGCCTCCATCGAATCCCGGTTCTGGAGGTCGCGGAACCCCTCCGAGTTGGGGCAGGAGACGTTGACCACGAAGAAATCCCCTCCCTCGGCGACACGCTCGTAGGTGTAACGGTAATCTTCGGGCGCGTCGGCGGTGGTAACGTGTTCGGTCTTGGCGAGGTTGACGCCGACCGGGACGGACGCGTCCGCGGCCGTGCCCGCAAGGCGCTCGCCCACTGCGTCCGCGCCGTGGTTGTTCAGTCCCATGCGGTTGACGATGCCCTCGTCCTCGCGCAGGCGAAACATCCGCGGGCGCGGGTTCCCCGACTGGGCCTCGGCCGTGACGCCGCCGACTTCGACGTGGCCGAAGCCGAGACTCGCCAGTAACGAGGGTACCTGTGCGTTCTTGTCGAATCCCGCGGCGACACCGACCGGGTTCGAGAACTGTTGACCGAACGCGTCGGTTCGCAGGCGGTCGTCGTCCACGAAATACCGATTACGGAGCACGTCCGTTACCGGCGTCCCCTGTGCGGCCCGCATCCCCGCGTGGACCACGTCGTGGGCCGTCTCGGCGGGAAGTCCGAAGAGAAGTGGTTTCACCAACTGGTACGCGTTCATCATCCGTTTACCCTGACTCCGGTGGCAAAAAGCTCTCGTTCCGGCTCAGAATTCGTGTTCGACCTCGTCTTTGTCAGCCTTCTGGATGATGATTTTGTCTTCCCTGACGCGCACGAACACCTCGTCGCCGATGTCCATGCCAGCGACAGCGAGTTCGTCCTCGTGCAGGTTGATGTGGACGTTGTGATACTCGCCGTCCTCGCCTTTTGCGCCACTGGGGCTGAGCTTCTTTTTCCGTACCATCGCGGTATTGTACGCGTACGTTCGCCCCAGATTATACTTAAGTGTTTTCTACCAACCTACCCCGTTTTCGCCCGAAACCACGTCTGTATTCCAATACGTTGTCCGCGACGCGTCTCTCGTCGGTTCGTAAATTCGTCTCAAACCGCCTGACGGCAGGAATATACCATATAAGTCTTTCGACGAGAACGGCTCATATCGGCGATATATTTATAATGGGTCCTGTGCTGGATTGGCATGGAGGAAAAACCATGGTACGTGAAGACGGTAAACGAAACTTCGCTCTTCGAGAATCGGACGGTGACGAGAGTAGTGTCTTCTCAGGAAACACTCCTCGGCAGGCCGCACTGAAAGCTGCGCGACGCCTCGACCCAGCATCGTCCGAAGATGCTGCCGACCGCACAGAACTACGACTCCGAGAGAAGGGCACCGACAAGGTCCACATCTACGATGGTTGGGCGTGGAACGAGACGGCACCCGACGACAAACCTGATTGGATGCCAAACGAGATAACCGAAGCTAACGTCTCGAAGCAGGGCATCGAACACCTCGATGAATAGCGCGGTCGGTAACGACTTCTCATCCGTATTTGCTACCCCCGTCTAGTCACACACTTGTCTTCCACACACGGACGAGATGGGGAGGATTCTTGACCACGTACTCCGTACCGTCGTCTGCGCGGGCTACACCCGCCGAGACGATGCGCACGATGCGCAGGATGACCGGCTCGTTCTCCTCCCGCGCAACATCTGATACTACGGTCAACGTCGAGTTCTCCTTCGAATCGCACGACGGGTGCCACGTCATCGCACCCCGTTGTCGTTCTGGTTCGACGGCCTTAAGTGTAACCCGGCCATTCGTTTGAATGCGAACGAGGTCCGGTGGTTTGGGCCTCCGAGAGGTGGCGAGAATCGGCGTCTTTATCAGACGTCTCGGCCACCTCTCGCATAACGCCCCAATCCGGTGCCCTTAAGTGTATAAGGCCACTCGGAATGGATGTCCTCGTCGTCCCGCGATTCGGGACGGCGACCACACGTCCAATCCGGTGCCCTTAAGTGTACAAGGCCACTCGGATTGGACGTGACCGAGCCTTCGGGGGTCTTCCCACCGAAGGCCGACCACGGTTCGACGCCCTTAACTGATACGGGCACCTCGAACCAAACGCAGCAAAAGACGCAATGCGATTCGCGAGACGTTCAACTCGTCTCGCAGTCTCGGACCCGGCCGAGGTTCGATGGGTTTATGACCCATCGACACCAACGTTCTGGTCCGAAGGAAATGAGGATTCCACCCCTGCGGTCCGCCGTACACGATGGAATCTGATGTTAGCCCTGGCAGTTCGGTGACACCCGACCAACGATTCGGTCCGGGGTCGTCGAACTGACGGACCTAGAAGATAGACACGATATATGTGTCTCCGCCAGAAACCCACCGGGCCATTACGCGCTCGGCAACCATTCCGGTTGATCCTGCCGGAGGCCATTGCTATCGGAATCCGATTTAGCCATGCTAGTTGCACGGGTC
>NZ_VSLZ01000010.1 GCF_010747475.1 Halorussus sp. MSC15.2
TCATCACTTGACACGGCCTCGGCGTCTACTGTATCTCCTGTATCGGTGTAGTCAATCTCGTATTCTGACGTGGGTGCGAGAAGCGATCGGAGAGCGTCGAACCGCCGTTCGTACTGCTCACGTTGTTCGGCGACAACGTTTTCGATCTCCCGGGAGTCGATCAACCTAGGCGATACGCCGGCGAGCACTGCTACCACGGAATTCACCGAAGACTCCTCGTCCGAAGATCCTCCGGCAATTCGACTTGCAACGTCTTCTATACACCCCTCGTCGTCGATAGCCGTGATATGCCACAGTAGTTTCTCGTACGCCGTTGCAACGGCGTGCTCGATCGATTTCTCGCCTTGCGCTCCAAGTGCGCGTTCGATTCGCTGGTGGTGCAGTTCGACGCTGTCGGGGTACACGGTCACGAACCCGAGTGATCCCAAGAGCGGTCCAAGGACCACCTCATCTCGTTCGTCGGCGAGGAGACTGTCGAACTCCCTTCGTGGGAGGCTTCCGTCGATTTCGCCGCAGGACCGGAGCACGGTCTCGGCGTCTCGGAGACTCGTCGCCGCGACCGATCGCAGGAGAGACTCCGGGTCCTCGGACGTAAGTACGAGCGCACCGAGAAGAGTCGGTTCTCCATCATGTACTAACTCTAGTTCGGAGAGTACCCAGCGGTGCACGGTCACGACGCGATCACGATCACGTTTGTCGTTCGTCCGCAGCGTCTCGGCCCGGATGTGAGGGGCAATCTGATCTTGAAGTGAATTAGCTGCCGACACTGCAGCTAACGCCGTGTAGATACTCTCGGGGGAGAGACCCCAAAGCCGCCGCGGCGATCGCGTCCGGAGGTCTCGCGCGACCTCGATTGGGTCGTCAGTCATCGCCTCGCTGTTCCAGATGCAGGTCGTTCGACAGGAGTTCGAACAGTTCGTCCTTGTCGAACGACTCTGGGTCGTTCTGTTCGACGCATCCGTACTGGTAGACGCAGAACGGACAACCATTCTCGCAGTTGCACTCGGACTCCTCGGGCGAGAAGGCGTCGCGCATGATTCGGGTCGCGCGCTCGAACTTCTCGCCGTCGTCCTGAGTCAGGAGGACGGTGATACCGCTTCCCCCTTCGTCGGAGTCGTACACTAGCGTCCCCTCGTCCTCGATGGACTCCGGGACCTGCCGAACGCTGACGCCTCCGATGTACTGGAGTGCGACGCGGAGGCCGTGGGCGAAGCCGTGTTCCAGTTCCTCGCTGTCGAACCGGACCCGAGCAGCCTTGGTGTCGAACTTCGTCGCAGGGCGTACCGCGATGCTCTCCTCTACCGGGTGTTCGATGTTGTTGGTACAGTAAGCGGATTCACCGACGCTCGCAATAGTGCCGTTACAGCCGTCGACGCCGCAGACCTCGAAGACGTTGGGGAGCGGGTCGGCACCTCCGCCTTTGTAGGTCGCCCTGTAGCTGTCCGTGGAGGCGAGAATCGTCACGTCACCGTACTCGAACTGCCCGTGAACTGTACCCTCCCCGTCGACGATGTCGTACGACACTTCGGGGTCGAACGAGTCCCCGGCGTCTGTCTCGACCGGCGCGTACGTGCTCTGAATCTCGTCGTCGCTCTGGTAGACGCTGGCCGGCTGGAGGTGTTGGGCGTTCGGCGTCGAACCCAGAGGCAGGCCATGCCGGTACGCCGTCACGCGTTCGGGAACTTTCGTTACGAGCCGTTTCAACCGCGAGCCGCACGACTCGCAGTTCGCCGTGTCTGTATCGTACTCCGACGCGCAGGTCGGACAGATAGCGGCGGCTTCGAACCGTTCGCCGATGCGTGCCGACTTCAGCGGCTCCCAGGAAACCTGTGTGACCACGTACGTCTCGCCGTCGTGGAGGTATGACGCACACGGATGTAATTCGGAGAGGGCGATGCGACGGTCTCGTGACCCGTCGCTGACGCTCTCGAAGTCCTCACCGACCAATTGGTAGTCGACGGTGTCGCCGACCGAGCGGAGTCCGAAGGCGGACGGACTCTCGCGATTGAGGTAGCGGCCGAAGTCCATGTCTTCCAGTCGACGGAGGTACTCGTCTAGCTGGTCCGCTCGCCGGCGGACCTGCTGTTTGCGTTCGCGGAGTTGCTGCTTGCGCTCGCGGTCTCGCGTCCTGCGTTCCTCTCGCCGCAAGTCGGCGAGTTCTTCGTCGATCTCTTCGAGGTCGGCGTCGATGTCGTGCCATTGGTTGCTGTACAGGTCGATGATGGTCTCCTCGAAGCTCAACCGGTCCTCAGTGCCGGACAGTGTCGCCTCAACGATGTCTTCGTGTTCGTCGAGTATCGACTCAACCGTCCCCTCGCACTCGTTGCGGTGGCATGTCCCGTTGTACCCGGCCGCGTGTTTGCGGCCGCACGCCGAGCAGACGCCGAACGCTAAGACATCCTCGAGCCACTCCTCAACATCGTCTCGCTTATCGTCTACCAGAGTGCGAAGCGCTTCGAGTGGTGCGTCCTCGCCCTCGTGTTGCACTTGGAAATTCGACGACGACAGCAGCTCCGTGAAACGCATCACATCGTTCGGTCGGGGTTCGGTCCGCGGTGAGGGGTCGTCATTGCAGACGGCGAAGTCGTCGAGACCGCTCTGGTCGCGCCGCCACGGGACCCAGTGGGTAGTCGCAATCCAGTCGAGGATCGCCCACGTGAGCGACTGGTGGAGCACCTCGCGGTTCACTTCGTTGAGCGGGACCTGTTGAGAATCGGATGCGATGAGTTCCTCGGGGTGCTCGTGATAGTAATAGTCAATCGGGTTTCGCTGAGAGACAGAGTGAACGAGCGAATTGCCGGACGCGCGTCCCGCGCGACCCACGCGTTGGAGGTAGGAGTTCGCGTTCGGTGGCGTCCCGTACAGCAGGAGCGTGTTCAGGTCGCCGATGTCGACGCCGAGCTCCATGGCTGGCCCCGAGGAGAGGAAGTGCGGGTAACGACCCTGCCGGAACTGGTATTCGAGCTTGCGCCGCTCGTCTCGGTCGGTCTGCCCGTAGTAGGCCCGGGCGAGCAGCATCATCGGCTCGGAAGTGGACACTTGCTGTGCGGTCAGAGAGAAGTGGGGCTGCGAGAATTCGGACCTGTCTTCCGGTGTCGCGCTGAATTCGACGAGGTCGTCCGCGGAATCACCGAGCGTCGCGGCCAGCGACGTGACGAATTCCTCTCTGTCGGCGCTGTATCGGGTCGGCGTCTCTTCGTCGACTACTGCGCACTGGACCGCGTCCTCGTTGACCATCACGTACCGACTGCCGTCTTCTTCGACGCGGCGCAGGTAGCCACGGTCGATCAGCGAATCGAGGTGCTCGTGTCCGTCCTCAACCTCGTCCACCAAGTTCGGCTCGTATCGGTGGTTCTGAGAGACGCACTCTGCGAGCAGTTCGCGCTCGCCGGGGGAGAGTTCGTCGGCGGCGTCAAGTCGGACGTCTATGAGACCCTCATCGCCGAGTTGGTTGCTTCGGAAGCGTTCACTGTACATACCGGAGAAGACCCTCGACACCATCTCCTCCTTCAGATACTCGTCGACCGACTGGTCGTACCCGGTGAGGTATTCGTACATCCCCGGTGGCTTTCCGATGTTCCCCGTCAGGTCGTCTTCGTACGCCTTGGCTTCCCTCACTCCGCGGTCGACCACGGCGGACAGCGAGGCCCACCCCGTGTCGTCGGCCTCGACTCTGACGCTGTCCACGAACAGTTGGTCGAAGAAGAACGACTCCTCGGGCTCGCGGAAGTTCCGCTCCAATTCCTTCATGTCGGACTGGCTGTCCGCGAACGACAGCATCTTCGACTCCTCGAACGTCGAGGGATCGTCGCGGTCGGCGAGCGAGCGGAGCAGGTACCGGCCGGTCGTCACCGCAGCGTTGGCCGGGCCGCGGAGCATGGAGTCGTACCGACCGCTCTTCGAGTAGGTCTCGCGCTGGTCCTCGTGATAGCACGGCAGGCCGCCGGGGAAGTCGCTCGCCTCTCGAAGGCGGCCGTTGTCGTCAACCATTCGGAAGTTGCTGTAACCCCGAGCGCGGCGAGCGACATTGGCGTCGTCGCAGTCACATTCGTGTTCACCGTCCGGGAGGAACTCCCTCTCACACGACTGACATTCGTCGACCATTCGGACGTCGAACAGCGCCGACCGGACGAACCGCCGCTTCCCGCACTCGCAGGTCGACGGCGGGCGTCCGAAGTACACCTCGTCGCAGTCCGGGTCGCCGCACGTCCATCCCAGGAACCGCTTGGGCGTCAATTCGCCGTCGCAGTCGCCAGAAGTGCATTCCTGCCCTTCGGGGTCCTCGTACACGTCCCCGCATTCGGTACAATATCGGATATGTTCGTCCGCTAGTGGCTCCAAGTCGCTCGATTCGCAGGACTTGCACGTTGGCTCCTGGGACTCCTCTACCGGAACTTCCCCGTCACAGTCCGGATTGGAGCAGACTCGTGTCTCCATCGAGTCGTCGAGAACCAGCGGCGAGTCGCACGTCGGACAATCGCGCTGACGATTCCGTTTCTGGCGCTCCCCGCAGTCGGTGCACTCGTAGAACGGCCGCCAGTACACTCGCACCATCTCCGGCGTCTCCCCGTCCAGCGTCTCGCACTGGCACTCCTTGCGCCGGAAGTACTCGAACCGACCCTCCTCCGAGGTGACGGTGTGTGGGGCGAGGCGCTCGCAGTTCGGGCAGAACCACGACTCGAGCGACTCCTCGCCGCACTGGTTGCACAGCGACAGCTTCGTCACGAAGTGGTGGTCGCACTCGGTACAGGTCGCTTGGGGCGTGTCGTAGACCGTCCCGCAGTTGATGCACGTGTAATAGCCGTCGAGGGGCCAACTGAAGAGGTGCGCGCGCCGCTCTAAGATGCCCGAGACTTCCCCGATTGCCATGAAATTCCGAAACACCGTCTCCGCACGCTGTTCCGTGAGTCCCGCCTCGTCGACGAACCGGTCGAGGAGTTCTCCCGGACGGAGCGGTTTCTCCCGCAAGGTCGCGTAGACGCCGCGGACGAACTCTAACGGACCTCCTTCCTCCTCTACGAGGTGTTCGTAGAGCACGTCGCTCACCGCATCATCCTCACTACTGGCGTCAACCCCGGCGGCGTCTAGAGCCAAACGCGCGGCGTCCGTGTCACCGCTCAGCAGTTGCTCTTCGGTCAACTCCGTCGACGCGAACGCGGCAGGACTTCCTCGGGGAAGTCCGCGTCGAGTGTGCGCTCGTTCTCTTCGACGACTTCGACGTCGGCGTCCACGAACGGGTTAATCCGCTGGAAGACCGTGAGCTTGTTTTCCACGGTCGCGCTCGCTCCGACGACGGTGAGGTCGTCGTCGGACTCACTATCGTACCCGTTGAGCTCCCGCCGTTCTTGGACGTAGCGCCGCATCAGTGCCGACGTGAACGACCCGAAGAGCTCTGAGTACTCGTGGATCTCGTCGAAGACAAAGTACTTCGGCTCTGCGACGAACCGTTGCTGTTCCTCGTCTTCGTTCACGTTAAACAGCCTGTAGTTGATCGTGTCCGGGTTGGTCAGCAGGATGTCGGCCGGTTCTTCGATAACGGCGTCTCGCGTGACCTTGATGAAGTCGAAGGAGAGGTCCTCCTCGTGCTCCGCCATCGGTTCGACCACGAACGAGTCGTCCGAACGTCGACGCACAGTGAGCGACGAGTCGCATTCGCCGCAGGGACAGTCGAAGTACTGGAACGTCGTCTGGAGGTACGACAGCTCGTCGGGGTCGCGGCGCTTCGTGTCGCCGTCGTAGATGCCGACGGTTATCTGCTTCTCCGGGGACCGGCCTCGGTTGAGCGTGAACAGGTAATCGATGAGCCGCTTCAACTGGTCCTGTGCGAGCGCCTTCGTCGGATACGTCAGCACGCACTTGACGCTGTTCGGCGGATGGGCGTCGTGCTGTCCCTCCTTCGCCTCGGCGATGAACTGGAGGATGGGAATCAGCCAGCCCTCGGTCTTCCCGCGTCCGGTGCTCGCCGTCAGGAGCGTGTGGCTGTCATCCAGAATCGTCTCGACGGAGTCCTCCTGGAACTCGAAGAGCGACCGGAATCCGGCCTCGGTGAAGGTCTCGGTGACGTCGTCGTGGAGGCGGTGGTCGGCGGCGAACTCCTCCCAGGGAGTGTCGCTCATACGTGGGAGGTCGAGCACTTGGATGTAGGGACCCTTTGTTCGGATGAACTCCGGGAGGTCGTCTTCCAGCGATTCCCCATCCCCTTCGTCGTACCGCGAGACGAGGTTTTTGACGGCGCGCTGGGGTTGCGAGCCCGCGTAGTGTTCGGCGTACGATTCGCGCATCGCGTTCGCGAGTTTGAGCGGATCAAATTCCATCGGTGGCATTAGGTGTGGGATGTTGTCAGTCGGTCAGCTGTTCGCCTGCTCGCCGTTCTCCGGCCGGTCGGATCGTCAGGCCGGACTCCTCGAGGATGTCGTGAATTCCATCGCGGTCGAACGACCGGCGGTCGTTCCGGACGTCACACCCGTACTGGTACAGGCATGAGGGGCAACCACTCTCGCAGTCGCATCGGAACTGCTCGCGCATGAGGTTGACCGCACGGTCGAAGGCCCGGAAGTCACCATCGGTGCGCTCAAAGAGCAACCGAGCGACGTCAGACCCGCCTTCCTGCGATTCGAACACGTCGACTCGCTCCTCGCCGACGTACTCGGCGATCTCCCGGACGTTGACCCCGCCGAGGTACTGAAGTGCGACACGGAGCCCGTGCGCCAGCGTGTGCGACAGGTCCCGGTCGTCGAGGTCGACCCTGACTCCTTGGGTGTCGTATCGGTAGCCGAGTCTGACGAACTCCGAATCGGCGCCTCGGCCGTCGGGGAAGTGCTCGGGATCGGCGCTGCACCGCCGTTCCTCGTCGTCGTCACGGTAGACGACTCCCGGGCAATTCTCCTCGCCGCAAACCTCGAACAGCGTCTCTCGGGCGTCGACCTCTCCGGACTTGTACTTCGTCTGGTAGCTGTCCGTGTGCAGGAGGACGGAGTAGTCGCCGTACTCGAGCGTCCCGAGTCGCTCGCCGTCGTCGGTCCGGAACTCGAACGTCCTGTCCGGGTCGAACGAGAGAATCGATGTCTCGCGCTCCGCGTAGGTGTTCTGCACCTCCTGGTTCGGTTCGTCGTGCAGGTATCGCGCCTCGTTGCCGTCCGACGTCAGTCGGAGGTTGTCGTGGTACGCGTCGACGGAGTCCAGCACCGCGAGGCGGCGCCGCTTTAGCGGAACGTCGTTCCCGCAGTCGCAACTGTCGGCGTCGAGGCTGTGAGTCGCGTGGCACGCGGGACACACCAATTCGTCCGCCAGACGCTCTCCGTCCGCCGTCTCGCGAACCGCTTCGCGGAGGTCGGAGCCCGACTTCTCGTCTAACCGAACGCGGGCGACGGTGTACGTCTCGCCCCCATCGAGGTACGCCGCGCCGGGATGCAACTCGGAGAGAGCCATCCGCATCGCCCGGCCGCTGTCCGCATCGCCCACATTGCGGCGGTTGTACCCCTCGTCGACGAGGGTCAGACCCGCGGTGCTGGCGACGCTTCTCATGGAGAAGTCGTACTTGCTCTCGCGGGACTCACGGAGGATATCGAAGTAGCTCGAACGACCGAGTTCGGAGAGGTAATCGTCGAGGACGTCCATCCGTTCCTGCACTCCGCGGCGCTCGCGCATGATGCGAGCGCGCTCCTCGGTGTCTGCCCGCTGTTGGTCGCGCCGGAGTTGTCGGTTCCGCCGACGAAGTTTGGCCAGTTCGTCCTCTAGCGACCGCTCGTACTCGCGGTAGTGAGTGACGTAGCGCTCGTCGAAGCGGCGACCGCGTCGCCGACGAGGTGGCCGAACTCCTCCTGCGCGTACCGGATCTGACCGTCGCAGTCGTCCCGTTCGCACGTGGTTCGGTCATCGTCGGCAGCGTACCGGCGCTCGCACGACTCGCAGAACCGGTAGTCGAGCAGCGACTCGAGGTAGTCGGTGATTTCCGATTCGTAGTCGGAGACCACCTCCTCCAGCACGGCGAGGCTGGACTTCTCGCTACCGAGCGACAGCGTATCGGCCGACAGCGACATCACGTGAGTGAGTTTGCTCGCGTCCTCACGAGCGCTCTCAGAGCGGCCGTCGCGGCGGTGGTACGTGTCTCCTCCTTCGATGGAGCGACTGCGCCCGTGGTGGCTGACGTCCCACGGGACGGAGAAGTTGGCCGCCACGTAGTCGAAGACGGCCCACGACAGCGAGACGCGGAGGACTTCCTCGTTGTGCTCGTTTAGCGGCACCGGCGTCGGCTCCGCGTCGATGAGCTCCTCGGGGTGGTCGTAATAGTAGTAGTCGATGGGGTTGCGCTGGCTCACGGAGTGAACCATCGACGAGTGGGAACTACGCCCGGCGCGCCCTACCCGCTGGAGGTAGGCGTTCATGTTCGGCGGCGTCCCGTACAGCAGCAGGGCGTCGAGCGACCCGATGTCGACGCCGAGCTCCATGGTCGGCCCCGACGAGAGGTGGTGGGGGTAGTTCTCCTCGCGGAAGAGGAACTCCAATTCGCGCCGCTTTCGCTTGTCGGTGGTTCCGAGGTACTCCTCGGAGACGAGTATGCGCGTCTGGGAGTACTCGACACGGTGGGCGCGCTGGGTGAACCGCGGATGAGACGGCGACGCCCGTTCCGAAAGCGACGCGTCGGACGGCACCGCCGACTGACTGTCGAGGCTGAACTGGTGGTGGAGCGTCGTGTAATACCGCTCGGTCTCGGGGTCGAAGCGGACGCCATCGCCTTCCCCTGCGACCGTCACTTCCAGCGCGGACGGGTCGAAGGAGACGTAGTCCTCCGAGTGGCCGTACGAGAGGACGCTCCGTTCGACCAGTTCGCGGACCACCTCCGAAGCGCTCCGGTCGGGGCTCGAATCGGAGAGGTCCTCCACCCGACAGTCGTTCCCTTCGTCGACGAGTTCGCGAACGACAGCGCGTTCGTCTCCCGACAGCGCTCCAATGCCCGGTTCGAACCGAACGTCGAGGAGACCGACCTCGGTCAGCGGGTCGTCTCGCTCGCCCAGACGCTGGCTGTACGTGTGGGGCAGCGCTCGCCGTGTGAGTCGGTCTCGGAGCGCGTCGTCGTCGTCCCATCGCTTCCGCGGCTGGTCCTTCAGCCGGGACTTCAGGTCGAAATCGACGCTCCGCGCGACCTGTGGGGGCTCGAGCGCGTCGTTGAGTCCGTCGATGGTCTCGTCAGCGTCGATGAGGACCTCGTCGAATGAGGCCCACGACTCCTGTCCTCCAGCGGCTGAGGAGCATCTGATGAGCAGTTGGTCGAGCAGCGTCTCGACCTCGGGCTCGGAGAAGTCCCGGCTGAGCTCTTTCATGTCCCGATGGGAGTCCGCGAACGACAGGAGTTTGGCCGCCCGCTGTCCCTCGTCGTCGGCGACCACTCGCAGCAGGTACTGCGACGTCGTCGCGGCGAGGTTGTTCGGACTGCGCATCAGTTCGTCGAACCGGCGGCCCACTTCGTACCGGGCGTACGGGTGTGGACATGGGACCGCCGACGGCTGAGAGCTCATCTCGTGAATCCAGCCGCGGGTATCGATGGTCTTGTAGGCTCGGTGGGAACCGGTCCGCGGGAGAATCTCCGGGTCGTCGCAATCGCACCCGTCGTTGCCGACGAAAGCGGTGTCGCACGACTGGCAGTGGCGGTCGTGACGGATCTCGAGCAGCGCCCGCTTCACGAACTCTTCCTCGCCGCAGTCGCATCGGCGAGGTTCGTCATCGAAGTGTAATCGGTCGCAGCCGTCGTTCGTACAGACCCACGGAACGTATCGACCTCCATCGGAGACCACCTCGAACTCCGAAGCGTCACAGCGTTCGCAGACGCGTTCGTCGGTGTGAGTCCGCCCACACTGCGGGTTGATGCAAGTGAATTCGTTCGGTCCCGTCCGGACGGTCCGAGAGTCGCACTCCCCGCAGTCACGAGTCGTCGTGCGTTCGCTCAAGCGCCCGCAGTCGCGACATCGGAGGGTCGGCTGGAACGTCGTTCTAATCATCTGCACCGCGTCGCCGCGGTCGGCCTCGCATCGCTGACAGATCCGTTCCTCGTCCTGACCGACCGACCCGTGTTCTGTGGGCGTATAGGGGTCCGTTCGGTTGCAGGACGGGCAGTACCACCCGATCAGGTGTTCGTCGCTACAGTAGCGGCAGTACGTCGTGCGCGTGACGAAGTCGAACCCGCACTCGCGACAGGCGTCTTGCGGCGACCGATAGGTCGAGTCGCACGACGGGCACGCATAGAAGCCGTCGATCGGCCACGAGAACACGTGACTGCGGTTCTCCAGAATGCCCGAGAACTCGCCTAGAACGCGGACGTTTGATACTAGCGTCTCGGTCGCCGTCTCACCGAGTTTCAGTTCATCCGCTAACTGGTTGTGGAGCTCGGCGCGGGTGAGGGGTTCGTCGTAGAGCAACTGGTGGACGTATTGGACTGCCCGTGCGCCGGAGCCGCCGTCGTCTCTGGTCAGGTGGTCGAACAACGCGTCGCTCACCAACGTCTCTCGTCGCTCGCGGTCGTAGCTCGACGCGTCTTCCAGCGTGTAGTCGAACTCCTCCAGTCCCGGGACCGTATCGTCGGGGTCGGCCGCCGCTCGGAGGACGCGTTCAACAGACAGTTCGTGGGACGTCAGCTCCTCGGGAACCCGTGACGGCACTGCGTCGTCGAGTTCTCGGGGGGGACTCGCTCACACGCGTGACGTCTACTGCTCCACTCACCTTCTGGAACAGTTCGACGTCGTTCTCGACGGTCGCGCTGCTCGCGATGAGCTGTAAGTCGTCGATGTCCCGGCGCTCGCGCAGTGACTGCACGCGCTTCATCAGCGTCGACGTGTAGCTTCCGAACAGGCCGTCGTACGTGTGAACCTCGTCGAAGACGAGGAACTCGGGCTCGTAGATGAACCGCTCGTGCTCGTCCTCGGCGTTGACGTTTGTGAGCCGGTAGTTGATTGTGTCCGGGTTCGTGAGCAGGATGTCGACGCCGTTCTCGAGGATGTCGTACTTCGTCAGCTTGAGGAAGTCGAGCGGCACGTCGTGCGGTTCGTCGTCTTCGCAGGCCGCCTTCTCAGGGATGAGTTTGAACCGGGCACCGGTGTTCCGGACGCGGACGCCGCCGCCGCAGTCCTGACACTTCTCGAGGTCGGGGTTGTACCCCGGGCACTCGAAGTGCCGGAACGTGGCGTTGAGGTAGCCCTCCGACCCGGACTCGCTGACGTTCCGCGGCGTATCGCCGTCGTAGATGCCGACGGTGATGCGCTGCTTGGACTTCAGCTGACTGTTGATCTGGTACAGGTACTGGATGAGCCGCTTCAGTTGGTCCTGCGCGAGCGCCTTGGTCGGGTAGATGAGCGTGGCCTTGACGGTGGTGTCCTCGCCGGTCCCCTCGTACCGCTTCGCCTCCAGGATGCGGTTGAGAATGGGGATGAGCCACGCCTCGGTCTTCCCTCTGCCCGTCGCGGCGGTGATAACGGTGTCGTCGCCGTCGAGGATCGCCTCGATACTACGCTCCTGGAAGTCGTACAGGCGCTCGAACCCAATTTCCGAGAACGCGCGACGGATGTGCGGTTCGAGGCGAGCCGACCGAGCGAAGTCGTCCCACGAGCGGTCGCTCCAGTTCGGGATGTCGAGCGCCTGAAGATACGGCCCGCGCATCCCCGTGACGTCGTTCTCACTGTCGGCGAGGCGATTGGCGACGCTGCGGGCTGCTCGCCCGCCGCGACCGATGAAGTAATCGCGGTAGGCGTTTTGCATCTGCTCCGCGCGGGCGACGGGGTCCTTCATGGTCAGAGACTGAGTTCGACCGCTGACTCAAATTCGTCGACTCGCTTCATCTCCTCCAGCGTCTCCATCGAGACGTCTGCGAGGGTGAGCTTCTGGGACTTGCTGAGGGTCTTCACGTCCTCGATGGTGTCGTCAGACAGGTCGTGCTTCTCCTGGAAGTCGTCGAAGCTCTGGAGCGACTGGTGCTTCTCCCAGTCGCTCGTTGCGTTCTCCCACTCCGAGACAAAGTTCGACGCGCTCCCGCTGGTGTCCATCAACTCTCGGGTGAGCAGCGAGTGCATGTGGTTGAGCGTGCGGGAGAAGTCGGCGTTCTGCCCGCCGAGGATCTTCTGTAACTCCTCTGCTGCCTCCACCTTCGTTGTCCACGCTGACCGCTCACTCTCAAGTTGGTTTTCGATCGTTTGGATGACGCTCTTTACCTGCTTCTTCGCCGACCGAATCTGTTTTAAGTGCGTCTCGACTTCGTTCTCGCCCACGTCGTCGCTCTGAACGTTTTCCAGGAGATCGTCTTGGGTCACGCCGGTGGCGTTCTCGATCGCCTGAACGGCACCGGCGGTCATCGTCGGTGCCGAACCGCCGAAGGCTTCCTCCAAGACCGTTTTGTAGTATTTCAGATCGCGGAGGCGAGTGGCGAGCTCGTCGAACTCGCTGTTAATCTCGCTGATGTTCGAGCGAGCGACCGAGACGTGGTACTTCGTGTTCTGTGCCTGCTTGTGCTCCTTGGCCTTGTCGTCGAGGGCCTCGACGGCCGTGGGTAGAGATTTGGAACCGGACATCTTACAGGTCCTCCGTCAGGGAGATTATCTCCTGGCGCTTCTGCTCGTAGTCGCTGTACTCGTCGAGTTGCTTGATTCGGTGTTCGAGGTCTGCTCCGGTGGCGTGGTCCTGCTCTTGGAGGTCGTCGATGAGCGCGTCGAACGCTTCGTAGATCTCCCAGGCGGCCTGCTCGTTGCGACTTCTGGCGAAGTCGTGGAGTCGAGCGACGAGGGTCGTGCCTGTCGCCCCGTCCATGTTCCGGAACCGCTCTACGTCCTCGCGGAAGTCCGCGAGATTCAGGTCCTCTGGCGACTCCGTCAGCGTCTCGTAAGCGTCCTCGTAACTCGACTTAATCGGCACGTCCATTGCACCCGCGCACTCGTAGAGGGTCTCGAACCATTCGGCGAGGTCGTCGACCGTGTGACCGCCGTCGTACCACCGTTTGACTGGTTCTAGCGCTTCCTGAATGTGGGACGCGTCTTGGTCGACGGTCAGACGCTGGAGTTCGGCCGCGTAGTCAGAGATCCGGTCGAACAGGCTCGACACCTTGGTGTTGGCTCCGTTCCGCGTCGTCCCGACCTTGTACGCGTCGGCCAGGTCGTCGGTGTCTATCATCATCGCGGCGTCGACGTGGGACTCGAAGTCCTCCGCTACCTCCCTGCACGCCGCGGACAGTCGCTCGTAGTCCACGACGTTCGACTTGAGAAGGAAGAACCCCTCGACGAGTTTCGCGATGTCGGTAGACGACATCGCGAGGTCGCCGAACGCCTGTCCGAACGCGCTGTCCCGGTCGAAGTTCTCCACGATGGGCTTCCCGTACGACCGGTTGCTGTCGTACTCCTCGAAGACGATTTCGGCGGGAACCCGGTCCTCGTCGGCCTCTACGCCACGCGCTCCGTTGATCAGGAAGAACTGAGCGAGCACGAGCGTCTTCTCGATGGTGAGTTCCTTGGGGAGGCACGCCTCGATTTCCTCGCGCATCTCGTGTTTGAACCGGGCGACCTCGGTGTCGGCCCACGCTCGCAACTGGTCGAAGTTGGTCGTCTGCGAGTCGAACACGTCGAACAGTCCGTACTCAAGCATCGGGGTGTAGAGGTCGGCGTGCTCCGCTCCCCACTCGAGTTCGACGTCGATGCTGGACTGTCGTTGCTGGTCGCCCTGTATGGACACCGGGATGCTGTCGCCGCGGGCGTAGTAGATTCCACCGGCGGACCTCGTCGAAGCGTTCGGGTTCCCCAAGCGAGTGGGTTCGTGCCAGCGCTCAAGGACGGCGACGGCGCCGTCGTGTAGCGTGTCCGAACTAGGATACTCCT
Organism: Halorussus sp. MSC15.2; assembly: GCF_010747475.1. Lineage (NCBI taxonomy): Archaea > Methanobacteriati > Methanobacteriota > Halobacteria > Halobacteriales > Haladaptataceae > Halorussus > Halorussus sp. MSC15.2. Next base: position 13,845 of record NZ_VSLZ01000010.1, read on the forward strand.
CGCCGGCGGTCACCCAGTCTTGGAACTCCTGGAACTTGCGCTGGCGCTCGCGCTCCTCTTCGGTGAGTTCGGGTTCCTCGATGACGGTGACTCCCTCGTCACCGTTGCCTCCGGTATCCTCCTCTTCGTCCTCGCCGTCGCTACCCGATTCGTCACTCTCCTCGTCCTCTCGGTCCTCTCCGTCTTCCTCGTCGGCCTCTACGGCGTGCTCCGGGACCGGCGGATTCTTGATCTTGTCGAGTACGGCGCTCCCCTTGCCTTTGTCGAACACCACGTGGTCGCCTTTGACAGGGGCGACGTCGTCGTCCGGGAGTTCGATTCCAAACGCCTCGAAGATACCGACCTTCACCCCGATTCCCTCCTCGACCGGGACGCCGTACCAGCGGCTGACGTCCTGGTAGATCTGGTCGTAGTTCATGTCGATCTCGAACGTCGGGGTGTCGACGAACGAGTTCGATTTCATCGCCTCGTACGGCAGGAGCGACGACTTGAGGCAGTGTTTCACGACCCGGAGCAGTAGCAGGCGCGGCGTCTTCCGTTTACTGCCCTCGTCGTTCAACTGCCGGTAGGCGACATGTACGAAGCGCTCGTTGAATGGGTACATGTCGTCGAAGGCCGCTTCGATGTCGTCGGGCGCCCCGTCGACGTTGGAGTTGCGCTTGATGGCGTTCAGGTACGACCGGGCCAGCGCGACGGAGGCGTCATCGTCGAGGAAGTACGCTTCCCCGTTCTCGTCCGTCATCGTGAGAAAGCCCTCCGCGCGTCCCTTCATATACGTCGCCGCGTCTTCTCGGGCGAGTGCGTCGTCGATGTTGTCCTGCTCCCACCCGACGGTCCAACCGAGGACGATATCGTAGTTGCTGCTGCTGAGCTCGAAGATATGGTCCAGAAGTTGTTCCTTGAGGACGCTGAACGTCGTCAGGTCCTCGCAGATGAGCACCGGGCGGATGCCCTGTTCCTGGTACATTTCCGAGTACTCCTGCAACTGCTCTTTGAACTCTCCGACGAGGTTCCGGGAGAGGTACTCGTGGGCTTCGTTCTTCAGCACCGAGTACAGCACGTCCTTGTTCTCGGTGAGCTTGTCGCCGAAGCTCAGTTGTAACCGCAGGTCCCGGTAGTCGGTGCGCGTCAGGAGGTTGAAGTCAGGATTCTCGTCGCGGGTCTCCAGGGCGTCTTGGTAGTCTTGGATGTTCTTCGCGAAGATTGCCCGCAGGTCGCTCTCGCCGCCCCGGTTCTCCGTCAACTCGCCCAGTTCCGCCTCGGTGAGGTGCTCGGTGGACCAGATGCCGCGCATGTACTCCACGATGGCACTCGCGGCGTCTTCCGGGTCGAGGTCGTCGATGTTCCTGACGTCGGTGTCCACGTCCAGGGGCTCGGTGAGGACATCGATTATCTGGTCCATTCGAGTCTGGCTGCGGGATACGTGAAGGGCTACGTAGTCCTCGATGCCCTGTTCGTCCTCCCCGTAGCCGTTGACTTGGTACTTCGTCCACTCGCAGAGTTGGCTCTTCCCCGACCCCGGCTCGCCGCGTAGGATGAAGATGCGGTTGGGATCGTCTAGGTTAGACGCCGTGACGGCGTCCAGGAAGTTTTCTTGAGTGACGAAGTCACCTGACACGCCGAGCGGAGTTAGGGTGTCGGCGTAGATGCGGTCGATGTCGACGTGGGTCTCCCTGAACTGTTCGGGGGTCTTCTTCTTCGTGTGTGCCTCCGACGTGATGAAGTGGTCGACCTCGTCGTCGTCCCAGTAGTGGGTCATTTGTTCGTCGGCCGGGGGCTCTTGGACTTGCTGACTCATTGTCGGGTGAGGAGCTGGTTAAGGGGGTATTCGTAGGCCGTTTCGTCCGGGCGTGGGCGGATTGAGACGTGGGTCACGCTTCGCCGGTTTCCGCGAACGTCGTCGTTCAGGTTCTGCGGCGGCAGTTCGACGCTGTTCTGCGCGTCTCCCGGAGCGGAGAGCGACAGCACGTCATTATCGTCCATGTTCCGCAACACGTCGGCGACTGCTGGGTGGACTCGCCGGTTTCCCGAGCGCTCGCTGAACACTGTGAACAGGTTGTCGTTGATCCAGTCGAGGGCCCGACGGAACTCCCCGTCTTCGACGGTGACGTCACCATACTCGGCGCCCTCTCCCGATTCCATAGGGGCTAGGGCTAACGCGTCGTGCACGAGCGCCCGACAGGGGCTAAGCACGAGTCCGTCTTCGGTCTCGGAGACGAGACCGAGTTGTTCGCACAGCGTCACCCACATGTCCAGTTTCTCGTCGGTCCAGCTGAAGTCGTAGTCCGTCTCGCGCTTCAGGATAGTGCGGAGGTTGTCACGGCCGGCATCTACCGTTCTGCTCTCCTCGCTCATCAGCGCGCGGTGAATGTCGGCGAAGTGGGACTGGCGGCCTTCCTGCTGATTACAGTGGTATAGCAACCGCGCCTCGAAGGCGAGGCCCTCGAAGTGTCGGTCGTTGATGCGCTCGACCGTATCCCTGATATCGCCGCTGGGACTCTCTACGAGGTCGACGGTGTTCAGGAATCGAAGACTCTCCTCAACGTGGTCCGTCTTCTGTCCGCCGCCCTCTGCGGGGCGTCCGAACTTGCTTGTGACTTCAGAGACGCTCGACGGCCCCTGAAGAGAGCCGTAGATGTGTTTGAGTTCCGGTGCTCGCACGAGATGAACCCGGTGAGTAGTTTGTCCGGTTTGTCTACCGCCGGCGTGTACGTCGTGCTCATGTGTCCTCCTGGTGTCGGTGGCGATAATCGTCTAACCGATTTTCTTCGAAATCAACACGTTCCAGCATGTCCAGCATGCTGTTGGCGACCTCCTGGGTAGGTCCGCGCTCCGTCCACGAGCGGAGCGCTCCCGGATGCGCTCGGAGTAGTCCTCCAGCACCCGGTCGGCGTCCTCGCGGATGAAGTAGTATAGCGGTTCCCACGCGGGACTGTCCGCTGGCACCCGCGTGTAGTCGAATAGCGCGGGGATTGACCCGGCGTCGAGACCCGCCCGCTTGTGATGCGCGGAAACCTGATGATAGAACAGGTTCTGGGTCGTCGAAAGCGGAAGGTCGGAGTCGAGGTTATACCGCAAGTACCGCTTCAGCATCCCCTTGTAGTCGGTGACCGTGCACTCGAACTCGTCGATGAACGACTTGCCCGGTTTCTTCGTATACCGGGGCATCTCCGGTGTGCTCGTGTCGGTCATTAGGACGTAGGGGACGCCCTCCGGTCGCTCTCGGAGCAACCGGCGCACGATGTCCTGATCGTCGAAGGTGCTGTCTTCGTCTCGCAGTTCGCCGGTCAGCATTTCCTGGGTGATGTAGTGAACGATCGGGAATTCGATTCCGTCTACTCCGTTCTCGCGCAGGTCCTCGCTTGCGAGGTGTTCGTATTGGGTGAGTCGTAACCCGTTGTCGTAGATGCCGGGATGGACGACTCTGTTGAGACCGAACTCCGCGATGAACGGGAGCGACCTGAGTTGTGCCCGGGCCTGCTTACCCGTCTTCTGGAGTTGCGGGTCTCGGACTACGAGTACCGAGTCCCGCGTCCGACGAAGTCGGATAGCGCGGACGGGCCCGAATCGGGCGGGTATGTCATCTTCCTAGGTGTTTGGGAGTCGATTCGGCGCCGATTGTGGGATGGACGCCGTTCGTAAGCATTCGATATCTGTAGCTATCGCTACCTGCGATTTAGCCCTTTCAGGCCTCGCCGTGCCGAATGCTTCCATCCTTCACTTATCCGGCCAAATACTTAAAATTGTTGGATATATTATAGGAATAATGATACCACTCCTCGTCCGTGGGATGGTGATCCCGGACGGAACGTGCGAACAGTTGACGGGTTAACCCCTTACCACCATATAATTACCGACTACGCAACAATTGAAGTTGAGTTGCACTACTTTCGAACAGTCGGCGAGGTGGTTCCGAAGATTTTTCGGGGCGATACGGTACTGCGGCAGTTTGCGTTCGAATATGGTGGTGACTGTTGCACTATTCCGGAACAGTAACAGTACCCCTCGCCGAACACTTCACGTATGCGTACGTACCTCGCACCGCTTGGTTTCGACAGTAGACGCGTAGTCCGACCAGTTCTGAGTGAAGGACTGGACGAGGGTGATCGGGTCGTGTTGCTACAACCGGTCGGTGGTTCAGAACGCGGCGAGGACGCGTTCGAGGAAGTCGAGAACGTACTAACTCAGGTCGTCCCCGCTCTCGATTTACAGATCGAACATCTCCCTCATAACGACTTCGTGGAGACGACTCTGTACTGCGCCGACCTGATACAGAATGCAGAGGGAGAGATTATCGTTATTCTCGGCGGCGGCGCCCGAGAAATTCTACTTCCGTTGACCGTTGCGACATTTGGAAGCGACGTTTTCATCGACACGATTCTCCAAGTAGGTGACATAGATAGTAGCGTCCGACGAGTTCCCCAACTTAACCTACGCGGTAACGTCACGGATGCCGAGTGGAAACTCCTCGCGGACATCGCCGACCTAGATACTCTATTGTCTATCAGCGAGATAGCTAACCGATTAGATAAGTCGAAGAGCACTATCGCGCGGCATGTTCCCACATTAGAATCGAAGGGATTCGTCCTCACCGAGAAAGAAGGCCGGAAGAAAACCGTCGATGTTACTGATAGTGGTAGGGTCTTCCTGAGAACGAGTACAAATCAGAGATTGTGATTTCGATTCGGAATCTCTTCCAAAAAGGATACTCCTCGGCCGAAAATCTGGATTCAGATGGAAATGACGGTCCGGTCGTTTTCTTCTGGCGTCGATTCGATACTTAAATGGAATGTTGAAAACGGTTACCACTACCTTCCGTGGCGCGATCCACGTAGGTCGGCCCTCCTTTGGTAGTGTTAGCAAATCTGGCCTATCTGGGCAATAACTATGGCCTTCTAGTCTGTTCCTCCAACTGGATGATCTGCATCGCGTATTGGGACACATAGCATACTCCGAGGGATATCATCCGCGTCTTTGTACCGAAGATACGCCCCGGTAGTAACCGGGATTAATTGTGGACGCGTTCGGATACACCATTATGACCAGAATCACACAGTCAACCCGTCTCGAACAAGTCGAACACATTCTCGGAAGCAGAACGAATATACTGGATTTTGCAGTTAAAGGCGAGAATGATTACTATACATGGGATGAAAGCGAAGACGCAGACTGGACTATTGAAGATGTAGACTACGTCGAAAACGTCGAGGAAGATCGCTTTATTCTGTACCTCCAGGGGGAGTACTTCACTTGCGACATAGAGGCCTCACGTGAAGAAGGAAACAAGGGTCCCGTGCGGTGTTGGTGTGAAGAATCGAAAGATAAATAGCTCCGTTTCGTGGCGAATCAGCGTGAGGGGTGAGTTTGTGGAGTCGGGGAAGATGTTCTCTCTAATTCTTGTGGATGGCATTTCTGGCGAGGTAGAGGAACTATTCGGACAATCTCTTTGAGTGCTTCTCGGCTTAGTTTGCGGAGGATTCGTCGTTGAGGCTGGGGATGTCACAAAGAATTTACCACCAGTATTCGAACCTAACCTATCCCAAATGGTCCCCCTCACACGCCGCCGCCTCCTCCACGTAGCGACAGCGATTGCCGGTGGACTGGCTGGTTGTAGTCAGTTCACGGCGGTGAAGCCTCATCGACGCGCTCCGTCTCCAGCGACGGAGCAACCATTCCCGAATCGGACACCGCGACCGATCCACCGATGGTTCACCGCCGGGCTGCCGTACCCCCGATTCGACTCACCGACCCGGATAATGACCATACCGAAACACCACAACGGGAATCTTCCCCCCGACTCAATCAGTACGAAGTCATCGACTCTCAGTCACGTGCTCAACGGCTCACTGTCGCCGATGGTGTAGACGGCGACGAACTCTCGTCGTTCATCTCCGCGACGAACTTCGACAGCGAGACCCTGTACTTAGAGACCCAGCAGGTCAAGGAGTGCTTCCGATTACAGCTCTGTTACGTCTCGTGGCAATCGAAGAAAATCCAGACCGATTACACCCGGACGCTTCGACCGTACGATGAATCGTGTACCGTCGACGAACACGTCTTCGAATCACGCCTCGTCCGACTCCCGGTTGCACTCGACGCAGACTCGGTCAACTCCTACGGGTCGAGCATTGGCGGAAGCGGACGTTGCAACGGTGGTGGCTCCGTCCGCTCCGAGGGAGCAAGCGGAAGTAGCGATTCGACGACAACGCCTATCACTACTGCGGAGGGCGAGCAGTGATGCGCGGTAGCTCCTCGACGCGTCGTGGTTTTCTGGCGGTCGCGGGTGCGACACTAGCCGCAGGCTGTAGTGAGTTCAACCCACTCGATAGCAGTACTAGTGAATCTGTCTACAGCCACGAGTTGCCGGATGTCACCGACGACGGTGAATCTGGACCAGTTGTCACCGAGGCGATTCCGGTCGCTATCGAGCAGTCCAAACTGGACGAAGCGACACAGCGCGTGAACGAGCTCCTGGAGACCCTCCCGATGCCATTCGGGTCGGAGAGCATCCCGAATGGCTACATCAGACACCGACTTCTCGATGCCGCCAGCGAAGCGACGGCACACGTCGAGGATGCTCGGACGACTCATACTCGTTTTGCTGCGTTTCAGTCGCTCCGCGAAGCGCGTGCCAACGCTCGGTATGCCGCGGCCGGCTGGGGATTCGTCGAGCGTGGCGTGACACAGGCCGACTTGAAGACGGAACATCAGCAAGCGCTTGACGAAGCCCGTACACTCCGGACAAACCACGAGTACCGCGGGACGGATCCGGTCCGTGCAGCGCTCGTCCACGCTCATATTGAGCGAAATCTCGACCACGTCCTTGACGCCCGGAAACCATCTGGCCGAGCTGAACACGGTTCGTTGTTGGCCGTCGCCGAGTGGGGAGAACACGCAGAGCAGGCGACTGCCCTCGCCGCCGACAGCCGCTATCTGTATGATCAATTCACGGCCTCGCTTCCATCCGACGCCGGGACTATCCGCAAGACGCTCGGGACTGCGACCGAGCACCTCGCACAGGACCTCCGGAGTCGTGACAAAGACCTGCCCTCGGAACCGACTGAGGACGACCATGACATCGCGTGGTGGCTTCAGTATCGACTCCGCGACGATGCAGCGAGGAGTGTGGATGCGGTCGCTGACGCGATTGGTCCGGCTAGTGCGGTGTTAGCCGCGACTGGGGGACTTACCGACTTTCTCGCGTATGAGCGCATTCGGGATCGAATCGAGAGCGGCGAGCAGTTCGGCGTTCAGAATGCGGCGGACGTTCGGTCGGTGCGCTCGCAGGCTATCGAAGCGATTCGGACGGCACTTGAGGAGAGTCCACGACCGGAACTTGTCCGTCCGATTCTCGCAGATGCGGCGGCTCGCGTCGCCTACGCCGACGAGCGGCTCGCCCGTCATCAGGGCGAAGTTCGGCTTGCACAACTTGAGGACCCTGTTCGTGGATATATTACCGCGACTGTCCGCGCTCGGAGTACGCCGTCCGCGTGTCGTCGTGTCCTCAATGCGCTCGAATGATGAGGGCGACGGTCTTGACGTAGGAACTGGCTACTTTCTGGAACTTGCGGGTCAGAATCTCGGTTGTTGCTGTTTCGAGAGAAGGTCTCAGTATGTCGCCCAATACTAGTGTATTGTCGAAAACTATTAAACAGATATCTTGTCATTGGTGATGTATCCTCTATGGTCGGATGCGTTTCTCTACAGCATTATCTGCGCCACTTCTAGAAATATACTGACTATTATTGGCCGAACAGAAGTTATATAGTACCCTGACCAGCACCACGAACTACCGCCGAATCGCGGTCACTCGACCGCGGAACAATACGCCATACGCTAATCTAGTAGTCACAACTCTGCCGATCTAGGTATTGGTCCGCAGTTGGACGACCAACACGACCGCGTTCAGGTGAGAAGCCAACCCTATGAACGAACAACCGACAGACCCGACAATTGAGGTATCGGCCGAATTTCTAAGTGACGACTCCCACTCTACGTCCCAACGGAGACACCGCTTCAAAGCGATTATCACCCGCACCTCTCCGCGAGTGACGACCCTTGCAATGGGGCTTGCATTCTTTATCACTGCTGTCGGCCCCGCCGCTGCACAGAGCCAAGTCGGTGACGTGTACTGTAATACTGGCGTCGCAACCGGTATCGATCTCGTGTTCAGCGCGGTCGCCGGACTCGGACTTCCGGCAACAGGCTACTACACCGGGAAGGCTGGCCTCTCGTACATGCGTGCAGGAGGCAATCCTGAGCAACAGAACGAGGCGAAAGAGAAACTCGTCATGTCTGGCATCGGTTTCGGCATCGTCGTGCTTGCTCTCGTCTCACCTGAACTCATCGACAAGATTGGTAGTCAGATGGGCTTTGGCTTCTCGGACTGCGTCAAGCCATTCTAACCCACCTGAATCGATACAGAACTCCCCTGCAGTCCTCGAACGCATGTCTGTCCGTCACGCGATACCCGCCGTGCTTGCCCTGCTTCTCGTGAGCAGTAGCACCATCGGTATCGCAGGAAGCGTGCAGACCGCGACACCAGCTAACTATGACTCGGCAATCCCTGACGACGGACCCGATTACGGCGTGAACAACAGTACGTTCCAGCGTCTCTGGTCGGAAGACACCGACAACGGGAATCTCTCCGCCGACGATTTCGGGGATGCGAACGTCGGTTCTCGGAGCGAGTTCACTCGACGGCTTGCCCAGTCGACAGACATCCCGTTCCCTCGTCCACCACAAGCGGCCGGTGACTGGAACCGCGGTGACTTCGACGATTACACACCCGGCAATCAGCGTTCGTCAGTCCACCCAATAGGAGCATCCCTCACGGATGGCGTGTACATCAAAGATGCCTACGTCAGCGTTTTCGCTATCCAGCCGTCGACAATCCTTCACCGAGGGAATGAGACGACACGGTATGTTTCGCCGGACGGCACGGTTCGCACAGTTAGCGATTACCGGGTTGCCGTGCCGCAAAGTGATCGAACCGGGTCGGAGCGTGACCGCTGGTCAGTTGACCAAACCAAGATCGAGTCCATCAAGCTCACAGCAGACGGACAACCGCTCGATACTGGTCGCGGCCACCAAGCGACGCTCCAATACACCGACCTCTCAGGGTCGCCGGGACTGACTGTCACGGCCACTATCTCGGTGCAACTCCGCCACGTTACACTCGACTGCCCGAGTTGGAACCAAACAGGTGACGGTTGTGGTGGCGGGTGGACGCACGACGTTGAAACCCTCGAAGCGTCGAAAACAGTGTCGACCTCTCAGAACGTCTCTGTCGCCCAACTCACTCAAGCTACGGGCAATCGTGTTCAGTTTGAAACCGACGAGAACCGAACCGGCGCGGTCGTCCATCCGAATACTGAGTGGGCGACGATTACGGTCAGCGACGATGTTCGCGCCCGGAGCAACTGGCGGTTCTACACGGCCGGACGCGCCGGATGGCAGACGATGGCCACGCGGACTGCAACCAACACGTCGCGTGCTGAATCCTCGGTGCGCCCCGTCCAGGTTCACGCATTCCCGAGCCAGCAGACACCGTCCGTTCCGACTGACCCAACCGACGATGGGAAACGCCCACTCGTCATCGAAGAAGCGTGGGGTACAGAACGGACAGGACCATCGCTCTCGCCGAATATCGACCTCGAATCGGCCGACTCATACGTGAACGCAGACTCGGTCGCGCTGAGTTCCACGACCTTGGACGAGCGCGACTTCCGCGAGGTCACAGTCCACGGTATCATTCGAGGCCAATCACGAACAGTCTCACTCGCCGAGCAACAGACCGTCCGCGAGACGAATCTCACCGTAACCGTCACCAAAGCCACTGCGACCCATGCAGTCGTTCAGGCGCGAGTGACGGAGAACTCGACCGGAGATGCCGTCACGACTGGCCGTGTCCAAATCAGGAATCAGACGACAGCCCTGAATAGTAGTGGAATCGGGGTTGTGACCCTCTCGAACCCGGATTCCGTCGTTCGCGGGGAGTATACCCCAACAGCGTGGTGGCAGGCCGAGAAACCGTATACGAAATCGACGGACATTACGACGCTTCCTGCCGACTTTCCGGACGCTCAGTCGCTCATCCAACTCGTCGTCGTGACGATACTCTGGTTCCTCCCTGTTGCAGTCCTGCTCTTCGGCTTCGACTACATGTCCGGCGGCGAATTGCTCGGACTCTCAAACAGAACATGAACGAGAACACAACTTCATCTAATCACGGTAGGTGTATCGACCGTCGAACAGCTCTTACTGGACTTAGCGGAGCAATCATTACGCTTGCTGGCTGTTCATCATCGCCATCAGAGACTAACAGCACAAGTTCTAGTACATCTCCTGCCTCTGGAAGTGACACCAACGTCTTTGAGCGCGTCGGAATGGTCGAGACGGATCTCGTTGTCAAACTCGCCAGCGATACAGAGGTAGATTCGGTGAACCTCCTCAACCCTGCCGGTGACATGAACGCGCTCCAGCAAGTTCAGGAAGGAGTGACACAGGTATCGTTTCAGCTACTCGGTGAGACCGAAGATGGGTACACGCCAGGTGACTACCGCGTGGTCGCTGTCGCTAGTGATGAGACTATTGGTGAGACGACGATTTCCCTCCAACCCGAACTCATGATTACAGACCTCAAGTGGGCGCGGAATCACCCGGATATGGCCTGGGAGAGGGATAGATCGACATGGGAACAACACGCTGCGTTCACTATCGAGAATACAGGGAATGCACCATCATTCCTTACGAAGACCCGGTGGTCGAACGCCCCGCTCTGTCGAGTCAAGTCTCAGGAGACGATGGAGTTCGGTCACGGTGTTCTTCTTCCCGCTGGTGAGGCAACGGTCGTCTACTCGTCAGCGCCAATCTACCAAACAGAAGGGCGTCTCGGCATGGGAGCGCACGTGAACTGTGACGACCTTGGGACGTCCCCTCTCACCGTCACTGGAGTCGTCCAAGCTGGGGCGAACCCGTCGTACTCACAGATGATCGAATATGGCGGCACAAACAGCTCATGCGAGTTGGCCATTGTTGACGGCGGCCCGACTGACCCGACCCAAACGACCTCGAACAGGAGTGATACTTGATGGGGTGGTTTGAAGAGCAGGTTGAGGACGCTATTAAGAACGTCCTCGCGGGCGTAAAAGATGCGCTTCTTGGGTTTGCGAACAACATCTTTGAGGCACTCCTCAATCCCATTGTTGGCGTTCCAGCACCGAAATCTAACTCTAGGTACATCGTCGTCGGTACACCCGATAATGCACCATGGCAGAGCCTATATGCCGAGTTCTATATCCAATACATCCTACCGTTAACGATTACATTGCTGGTTATCGGACTCGCGTACATCGGTCTTCGGTCAGGATCCGTCAGTAACTATCGTCGCAAGCGTCTCGTCCGACGTATTGGTCTCGTGTTTCTCGGGTCGTTCGTCTGGTTCCCACTTGTCTCGCTCCCGCTCCAGTTTATCAATGCGATGGGACTCACCCTTGCCCCGGTCGACAGTATGTCGGTCGGATTGGGAAGCCTCGTTGAGTCAGCAGTCGGTGGACTCTTCGTCGTACTCACGATGGCAATCGTCACGAACTTCCTGCTTATTGTCGCAGCTCTCGTCTACGGCCTCCGGTGGCTTGGAATTCTTGTACTGACACTACTAATTCCATTACTTGGTGTCTTCTGGGCACTTGATATCTGGCCACTCAGTCCCGCCTCAGAAATTGCTCGTCGTGCTGCGGGCATTTATCCCGGTCTCATTCTTTCGGGACTTCCTGCTGCGGTTCTCTTTCGGATTGGCTGGCAGATGGATCTCACAGCAGGTGCAAGTGGTATCTTCTCGCTGTTCCTCGGACTCATTCTCATCCCCGCAGCTTGTCTTGCCTCGATCATGACTGTCTACTGGTCCTCCCCTGCAATCAGAACAATTGCTCGTAAGAGCGCGACAAAGACGAATCCGGCGACCGCTGCCTCAGCGGCGAAGAAGGGAACTGGGAAATCGGTTCGTGGTGCCCGCAACGTCCATCGCGGGTACGCTCAGAACGCACACGGTCCGGTCACGAAGAGTGGGCAGACGCAGCTTGGCAGCGGCGACTCGAACGCTTACAAACTGGGGTCGTCTGCTCAGTCCGCGAAGGAACACGCAGGCCGCTACAACGACCGCCGGAAGTCGGAGTCCGGCCGGATGCGTGACCAAGCAAAAGCAGACGTAACAGACGCGACGCAGGCGGCGAAGGCGCGATCCAAGCAGGCATTCAGAAACACGAAAGAGAAGGTTTCACGGTGGTAATTTCCTATGAGTACCAACACTGACGATCACGAGTATAGTGCACGACGAATCCATCAGTCGCTCGGCGGGACGACCGCGTTCTTCCAGGGATACACTATCGGCGAACTCATGCTGTTTGTGGGCGTGGCGTTCGTCACGCTCATCGGTGCAGCACTCGTCCCGGCGACGTTCACGATTCCACTCCTCGGGCTCGGCATCATGGTCAGTCTCCTCCTCGGCTTGCTCCACAAAGTGAAGCCGTCCTACCTCTGGCTGACCGAGTGGCTGGCCGCACGCCTTGGCTGGGCAGTCAAGAACAAAGAGTACACTCACGGCGAAGACAATAGTGAAGTCCGCTACCTAACCCGCGTTGGCCGAGTCTTCCCGCACGCCATTGAGCGGTCGGACGGCGCGCTCGTCGGTGCAATGCGAGTCGAGCCAGCGAACATGGCACTCGAAGACGACGAGGCGTGGGCAAAAGCCGTCGAGTCGCTCTCCGAGTTCGTCAATTCGACCGTCGACTTCCCCGTCAAGTTCTACATCACTAGTCGGGAGGTCGACCAAGACGATGCCGTCCGTGAACACCAGCAACGCCTTGGGGATGTTGACGTTCGTTCCCGGCCCGTGCTCAAACGACTGCTCGAAGAGTACATCACCACTAACACTAACCAGAACGGCGATATCGACTCCGAAAGCACGACCATCCGCGAATACTACATCATCACCGCAGTTCGTGATGCTGACGTTGAGCATCTCAACGAAACCGGGGATAGTGTCCTCGCCTATCTCGCTGATGTCCCTGTCCTGGGACGTGTGTTCGGCCGGTTCCAGTCCGACGGCCTCTCGGAGGCCGAACGCGACCGCCTCAAAGAAGACAAACTGGAATCTCGTCTTGGCCAGATTCGTCGGGGTGGGTCGTCGCTCTACCGCTGTTCGGTGAGTCCGGTCGACGCCTACGACCTCGCTCGCGTGACGAAGGAATTCTGGACGGGACGCACGGAGGAGTACGGCGACATTTCCGACGCAATCGGGACGTTCCCGGTCGTCGCACACGGTCTTAGCGACGACGTGCCATCGACTCCTAACCCGGACACCGTCGTTGACGCGATGGACACCGACGCCGCAGAATCGAATACTGAGACAAACGTCGCCTACGAGGACCGCCTCGATGATACGTCGACAATTCACCAGTCGATTATCGCCCCATCGTCGGTCGACTGGGAGACGACCTACGCTGTCCTCAACGACGAGACGTACGTCCGAACGTTCTGGATCGAGCAGTTCCCGGAGGAACCTGCCAACGGGATGCTGGAGCGTCTCTTGCTAGAAACGGACCTGCAGACGGACATCAGCATCCACCTTGACCCATTCGATACCCAATCGGCCGAGGACATGATGGCCGATTGGATCTCGGATCTGAAGGTCAACCAGCACGACGCGAATAGCCTCAAAGCCGAGGATCTCCAGAAGGACATCGACCGTGGGAAGTTCATGCGGTCGCTGGTCCGCGCGAACAAGGCCTCGTTCTACCGTGGCGGTGTCTTCATCCGACTCTCCGCCGAGAGCAAGCAGGAACTCGACAATCAGACGACGCGCCTCCGCTCGATTGTCAAGGACGCCCCTGCGAACTGTACGCTCAAGGTGGCGAATCGCTGGCAGGAGAAGGGGCTTGCGACGGTGTCGCCGCTCGGCGCGAACGAACTCGGCCGTGACCGAATGTCGACGCTGACCAATCAGCAGTCGGCGCGATGTTCCCATTCTCCTCGAACTACATGATGATGGACGACGGCGTCGAATACGGCTACCACGGCCATAACGGTTCACCGGTCCGCATCAATCCGTGGGACCTCGAAACCGGCCATAGCGAACTCGTCGTCGGAATGCCCGGCGCTGGGAAGACGTTCGGCGACATTATGCGTCACTTGCGGATGATGAAACGCCAGCAGGATACGATGCTGGTCATGATTGACCCGGTCGGCGGGTTCAAAGGAATCGCCGACGCGCTCAACGCGAAGACCATCTCTGTCGGGGGAGACACACAGCTGAATCCACTGGAGATTCGTGAGACATCCCGAGAAGTCCTCGAATCCGACGACAGCATCTCACCGTTGTCTGCGAAGAAAGACGAAGTGTACGCCGTACTTGAAAACTTCCTGACCGCACGCGATATCAACCTCGGAACCGAGACAGGTGTCCTCTCGTACGTCATCGACGAAGCCTACCGGCAGGCTGGTGTCGTCGAGGATGACGTCAGCACTCACACGCCTGAGAACTCGCCGACAATGACGGATGTGCATCGAATTCTTGCGGACATCGCTGAGAACCCGGACGAACACAATATCGCTACGTCCGAGTCTGCCCGCGAGCGCGCCGCCCAGTACGCCGACGAACTCGCTATCGCGTTCCAACCATTCCGTGAAGGAGGTGCGTACGCGAATCTCTCGGAGCGATCAGAGATCGATATCCTCGAAGGTGACAACAAGGTCGTCTACATTGACCTCGGCCAAATCGAAGGAAGCGCGTCGGGAATAGACCGCCAAACGTTCCTGATGCAGTTGCTCCTCTCGACAGTCTACCAGCAAGCGAAGAAGACCGACCGAAACGTCGAACTCGCTATTGATGAGGCGCACTACCTCTTTGAGGATCAGGCGAATCTCGATTTCCTCGAAACCGCGTTCCGTCACCAGCGCCACGCTGGTCTTCGGATGGTGCTGCTCTCACAGACCGCCCAAGAGTTCTACGAGACCGACCAAGCTGAGAAAATCATCGGCATGTGTCCGATCAAGGTCTTCCACAAATTGCCGGACTTAGACGAGGAGACGGCAGACAAGATTGGGCTGACCCGTGAGCAACGGAAGTACGTGCGGAGTGCCGACGCTGGTAAGGAAGACCTCGGATATAGTCAGGCACTCGTCCGCGTCGAGGAACACGGGACGTACCCGTTACACGTCGTGGCCGACGAGTTCGAGAAGCGCGTCATCGACTACGAACCCGACGACCGAGAGTTCATCCAGCAGGCGATTAACGCCGAGCCTGAGGAGTTCGTTACCTTCGAGGGGTTCGTCGAGAACAAGGCCCGCCACAACGCACTCACGAACCGATTCGACCTCCGTGAGGAAGAAGCGACACGCCTCCTCGAAGACGATTTCTCACAGCAAGAAGTCGTGGACGCAGTCGTAACACAGACACTCGGAACAACATCCGAAGCAACTGCTCGGACGGATGGTGGGAGCGCACCGGCAGAGAGCGACCAAACTGAAACAATGACTGAGGAGGATGACCGTGTCTAAGCTCAGCCAGATTCTCTTCGGGTCGCCACAATACGATGCGACACAGCTGCAGATTGACGACCCGTTCGTCCAGCGACCGGAAAGTGCGCCTGGTACTCTACTCCGGATTCGGCCGTTCAAAGAGAATCAAGGTGTCGTCGACGGTGCTGGCCTCCTTCAGTCGGTCCACGACGTGACGACCAACCTTCGGGGAAAGAACACGAGTGACCACCACTCGTTCGAGGTCTGGTTCGACGAGGGCAAAATCAAGTTCTACATGCACGCCGCGACCGAGGCGGCCGCCGACAAGTTCCGCCGCCGCGTCGGCAACAACTACGCCAATAGCGATGTCTTCCCCGTCGAGGACAGTCCCGCGTTCCCCGTAATCAACCCCGAGGAGTATGTCGCTGGGGCGTGGCTGAAGATGGAGAAGATACCCTACTACCCGATTCGCCATTACAACAGCCAAGAGTTCGAGGCCGACCCGTACGGCGAGATTACCAGTGAAATGCTCTCGCTCGACGACAGCAAGGTCGTCACACAAATCATCTTCCGACCAGCGAAGCAGTCGTGGACGAGTGGTGACCGCTTCAAGCACAATAGCGTTGACGACCTCGCCCATGCACTCCGCCAGGGAACCTCGGTCGGATGGCTCAATCCGCGCACCCGGCCAGCGAGTCAGAAGGACAAGCAGGCCGCGAAAACCATCGAACAACAGCGTGGCCAGCAGGCATTCCACGTCAACATCCGTATCCTTGCAGTCTCTTCGGACAAGGAGGAAGCCGAGGCCCGTGCCCACGGAGTCGCTGGGATGTTCAGAAAGTTCTACAATGGCATCACCGAGCAGGGCCTCGATGATACGCCGGTTTGGCATCGGACCGAGGACAAACGAGCGCGGAAACTCCAGGATCACGTCACCCGGATGGCCGATCGGGAGTGGATCGACTGCCGGATGATTATGACCGTCGACGAACTCGCTGGTGTCGCACACATCCCGAACGAGGACATCGAGACGCCGAACATCGACTGGCGACACACCCAGCGCGGCGACCGCATTCCGGCCGATACAGGCAACTACGACCGTCCCACCGACGACGGTCCGTCTACCGATTACAACCCAGAAGACAGAGGAAACAATGGTCTTTGACCGATTCTTCAATAGCAGCGACTCCACAGAACAGACGACCGACGACCAAGCACAGCCTGAGTCATCGACTCCCGATGACGATAATCCAGAGTCCGATTCCTCAGAAGCCCCGCAGTCTCGACTCGGCGAGACGTACAATATTACTGAGCAAAACACGACGTACGTCGGTGACAAACCCGCAATTACCGACACAGCTACCGAGGGCCTTGTTGCAGGCTCGTACATCCGTGAGATGCTCGAGTCGGGTGCCCACACATCGTCTGCCCCGCTCTGGATTGGCTACAACGAAGATCCCCAACGCGGCTTTCGAGAAGCACCGCTTCAGTTCGAGTCGCTCTTCCGGCACATCTGGATCACGGGCACGACGGGCTACGGGAAAACCACCGAGATGGAGAACATGATGGTCCAATGGGCGAACAGCGGCTACGGTTTCGTCTACTTCGACCCGAAAGGCCGTGATTCCCGAGAACTCCTCCGGAAACTTCCCGCAGACCGACTCGACGACGTCGTCTGGATCGAACCCGGTTCGTCCGAGTTCAACAAGACGGTCGGACTCAATTTCCTCGAAGTCCCGGACTGTGACACCGAGGAGGAGCGTGAAAACGAGATCGAGAATCGCATCGAGAATCTGAAGGCGATTTTCGATACCGACGAGTACTGGGGAATCAACATGGAGTCGATTACCGAGTCGATGGGTCGGGCGATGATGCAGTCCGAGAAACCGTTCTCGGTGATCGATATGTACTTCACGCTGTTGAACGCCTCGCGCCGCGAGGAGTTTGCGGCCAACGTCGAGGACCCCTACGTCCGCGAGTTCTGTATCGAAATCGCCCAGATGAACGACGAAACGGTGCGGCCAATCCTAAAACGCATCAAGTCGTGGGTGGAGAACTCGGTCATCCGTCGGATTATCTCCCACCGCGAGAGCACTATCGACTTCCGGGATATCATCGACAACGACCGTATCGTCATCGTCCGTACGCCCGTCGAGAACACGGACATTAAGAAGATGATCACGCTCGGCGTGATGCGGAGTCTCTGGAGCGCGATTCAACAGCGGTCGTACGAGCACGATAGTGACCCCGACCCGTATTTTGTCCTCTGCGACGAGTTTGACGATATTGCGAGCGACAACCTCGATATCGAATCGATGCTCGCTCGCGCCCGCTCGATGCGGTTGTCTGTAACCCTTGCCTCACAGTATCCGTCGCAGTTTGACGAGGAGACGCTCAAGGCGATGCAGAACAACTGCGACAACCTCATCGCCTTCTCGGTGAACGACGTGGACGACGCGCGTCTGTTAATGAAGCGGTTCCGTGACTATACGGCCGAGGACCTCATCTCGACCGACCAGTACAAAGCGTGGACGAAACTCCCACTCGATGGCGGTCGCTACTCCGAGCCAGTCCTGCTCAATTCGTTCCCACCGTATCCACCGCTTCGGTCAACCGAGGCGGTTGATGACATCATCGAGCAGAGTTTAGAGCGGTATGGGACGGAGCCGCTGACTGACGAGGAGATCATGCAGAATCTCATCTACAGCGACGCAAACGAAGCGGCGAGTCCGACACAGATACTGGACAAGACGATGGCGGAAGCGGTTCGTGCAGTCCAGATCCGAGCGGGTGTCCGTGCCGAAAACGGCTGGGTGGACGTCACTACTGTGGACGATGAACTCGCGGTTCGCCTCGAAAATCAGGACGCCGATATCGAGTACGCACCCGAGGACTTGCCCGACGTACGAGACGCCTCTGGACTAATGGAGGTTGAGTTGCAGGACGACGATATCGTGGTCCGTCTCACCGAGGACGGAGAAACGATGGTTGAACCGGAGACGGGGTCCGTTCGATCTGCAGGTGGTGAAACCCACGATGCAGTCCTCGTAGAGACCGAGGCAGCACTCACCGAGCGTGGGTTTAGCGTCGAGATCGTCGAACAAGACGGGAGTGATCAACCCGACGCCGTCGCAACCCACCCGGACCATGACGCCGTATTCAACATCGAGGCCGAGACAACGACACCGGACCGACCGGTGAAGGTTTTGCAGAATCTCAAGCGTGCCCACGAAGCAGACCGAATCCCCATTTTCGTTGTTCGGCCCGGCGATTCTGAGACGAAGTGGGCAAATCGAGTCGAGAATATCCTTTCACCGCCACTTCGTGAGCGCGCAGACGGGACCGAGCAGTTCTACAACTGCGACGAGGTCGTGACGTTCGGCGGTGGCGCGACAGCGCACGGTGGCGTAACTGCTGTTCGGCCACGTACCTCCGACACGAATCGGACTGTTTGGACCCGCAATGGAGATGAGCGTGTCCTCTCCGATGGCGAGACAGAGTTCGTCCGTGTGCCAGATGAAGGGGGACTCTCGAAAGACGCGGTTCCAGCCTACTACAGTCATGACCGAGAAACCGGCCAGTATACCGTCCATAGACCCGGCGAGACGCAAACATATGACTCGAAAGACGAGTTCGAAGCGGAGTGGACGCCAATCAAGCGACCGTTCATCCCGAATGACGAACTGCCGGAGTCAGAGGTACCCCGAGACAGCTACGTCGTCCTGATTCTGCCAGCAGACGACAGTCCGACGGTCTTCCATCAGGGCGAAACCTATGCGCTCCCAGAGAATCCAAGTGCCGAGGAGTTGTGGCCGGACACACCAACTGAAGATTCGAATCAGTCTACCGCTCCTACACAACGTGAGAAGACCTCCTCATCTCCCAAGGAGGTTGATTCTCGGACTTCAGCTGAGTCGATGGACGTTGATCCGAGTGGTGACGGTGTTGAGGCGTTCACGGCAATGTATGTCCGGCGGGTGGACGAGGCCAGAGTTCCACAGGATGAACTGTTTCAAGCGTATTCCGAGTGGACTGACCAGCACGATATCGACGGAACGACCAAAGGGTGGTTCACTCGGAAGCTGCAGAACGTCATTGAATTCGATACTGACCGGTCGAGAGTAGACGGTGAACGTGTCCAGTTCTACGTTGGAATCACTCTGACACAAGAGGGCCAGACACTACTCGAACAATGAAATCAAACAAATACGTGATACAATCAGAGGGTGGCTTAGACAGCACCTTCATTCGACAGAAGTTAGTCGGCGAATTACTGCAGTACAAGCCACAAGACAAGCAGAACCTGGCTTCTTTACCGCCTGTCCACGCAAACTGGACGGCCAAGGACGTTGCATGGACACGACTGTCCACGCAAAATCGCATGACGAGAGCACTGTCCATGCAACCTGCCGTCCAAATACCAACTAATATAGAACGGGTTGCACCCGTTGGGTGGAAGAGCGGACAGTCCACGAGTCAGGAGCCGTTTTATCACTATCATGAGAGAGGGTGTGCGATGTTCCAAGAAATATCTGCAAGGAGAAAGGAAGATGGATTCTGAGTCAGCAGTTGCAGTATCGGCGCTTCCGGATGAGTTGTGTGAGCGTGAGCAGTGGGTGTGCTGGCGGGAGGAAGAACGGGATGGGAAAGCGACGAAGATTCCGGTGACACCGGGGTCGGGCGAGTTCGCGTCCTCGACAGACTCGGAGACGTGGACGGAGTTCGAGACAGCACTCGACTACGTCGAAACGGGGAGCGCTGATGGTATTGGGTTCGTCTTTACCGACGATGATCCGATCGTCGGCGTGGATCTCGACGACTGCCGGGACCCTGAAACCGGAGATGCTGACGACGCGGCGCTGGACATCATCGAGCGCCTCGACTCGTACACGGAGGTGTCGCCGTCCGGCACCGGTTATCACGTGCTTATCAAAGGAGAACTTCCCGATGGTCGGAATCGGCGTGGGAGTTTCGAGCTGTACGATACGGCGCGGTTCTTCCCAGTCACCGGCGACCATGTCGAGGAGACACCGACGCGTGTTGCACGCCGCCAGGACGCGCTCGCAGCGATCCATCGTGAGTACGTCCAAGATACCGGCGACGACTCGGAGACCGAGCCTGACCGCCGTGGAAGCACTGACGAAGGGTCCGCGACGGACGGATCAGACAACGTCGACGTTGACCTTGAGGACGAGGAGTTACTCGAGAAGGCGATGAACGCGTCGAATGGCGCGAAGTTCGAGCGACTCTGGAAGGGGAACACGGGTGGATATGAGAGCCAGTCGGAGGCTGATATGGCGATCTGTAATCTGCTTGCGTTCTGGACTGGTGGCGACCAAACGCGGATGGACGATTTGTTCCGCCAGTCAGGGTTGTTTCGTGAAAAGTGGGACGAGGTCCACTATGCCGACGGCTCAACGTACGGCGAGAAGACGATTGAGCGAGCGGTTGGGAACACCTCCGAGTTCTACGACCCCGAACCGAGGGACGAATCGACTTCGGATTCTACCTCAGCCGGGAACCCATCCGCTGACGCCAGCCATGACGAATCAGAGCGTAGTCAGGCGTATCTCGCCGAGAAGAATCGGCTGTTGGCCGAGCGTGTCGAAGAGCTTGAGACGATCCTCGAATGGAAGAATGACCGCATTGACGAACTTGAAACAGAAATTGCGCGGTTAGAAGCAGCAGTTGAGGATTGTGAACAGGAAGTAGACGAGCTTCGTGAACGGCAGGGTGACGGTGTGGGTGGCGAAGACGCGGAATCGGAATCAGCAACCGTTTTGGAACGGACGAAGCAATGGTTCGGAAGTAATCCAGATTGAGGGAGTTTTTGCTCTTGCAATTCGGACTACATCAATATTCACGTAGAGATAGACTACTCCTTCGACTCAAGAGGGACTACGAGAAGGGTATGCCAGTTAGGGTCGTTTTCAATTAGTCTCTGGCAGTAGATTGGATAGAGATGAAGCAATTTTCTCTCTATTTATACCGTTAAAAATATTTAGAAAATTAAATGTTTGTCTGGCAAAAAGACGGAAATGGACATGATAGAGAAATCCGACATCGCCGACTGGCTCGCAGACAACCCGAAGATGATGGGCGTCCTCTGGACGCTAATGATTGTGGTGACCGAAACAGGAAGTCTCATCGACTCAACCTCGGTGGGAACGGCGGGCCCATAACCGTTTGATCAGGCACTTCACTCCTTCAGCGACCATTCATCGTGAACCAATTCACCGTCGATGACAACCGGATTAGGCGCACAAATCCCCTCTCGGAACTCCTCCACTGTCAGTTCCTTCTGCGAACAACTGCCGCCCGCAATCCGGGACTGGTCGAACCCATCGAATAGCGGCCGCACTGTCGAACCGATGCCGAAGGCCCGCGTCGGATACGCCACTGGCTCAACCAGGACCGTTTCGGAACTTCCTGTTGCGGTATTCACACGGTACAGGACCGGCGGCCCGCTCCCTGCTTCGACTACCGTCACACCTGGGTCGCCAAGTACGACGTACTGCCGTCCCAGCGACGTATACTGACGGATTAACTCAAGGACTGTCCCGACGGTGAATCCGCTATGCAACAGTTGGGCTAGAACCTCTCCGACCTCCACTGCCCCGTCGTTCCACAGATCACTCAGACTCACAACAGCGGCCGAGGCACCTGCTTCCACCAGCATCCGCCCTTGGTCGTGGGACCGACAGCCGTTTAGGAGAATAGTCGACGCATTCATGTGTTCAACGTCCGCCGCATCAACAACTCCATCAGGACAGGCGAACCCCTCGCCGTCGATGTGGCCTATGAAGTGGAGAACGTCCATATCCTTCGAGAGGAGTTCTCGCAGTTCCTCTGTCGTGGTGCCGAACCGGCAATCAACCTGGACCTGAAGATACTCCCGGCTCCCGTAGATGTCGGTTACAGTCTCCCACTCGTCTCGCATCCGGTCGTCATTACAGACGACGGCGACTTCTACCACGCCGTCGGAGGTGGCGGCATCCTCAGTTTCGAACGCCTCCGGGAGCAGTTTCGTTCCGCGGAGCGCGTCCGCTCTCCGACCCACGCCCGTTCCACCGTCTCGCCGTCCGGTAGCGGTACGTACCCGTCCCTTCCGGGAACGCCTTCCGTCGACAGTAGTTCGTCACCGCTCCGAGTCAGATTCTTCGACCGGGTGAAGTCATTCGGCCCGGCACTCGCCTCCATGTCCGGACTTCGGGCGAAGGCGTCAAGGGCTTCCATCCCGCTCTTCTCGATAGCCGAGGGCGTCCACTCGCCACCTCGGTCTGCAATCTTGACTAGCGATAGATCGTTGACGACGTACGGCAGCAGCTCGACCATGTCGGCGTCCGGCCGGGCGTGTGTCACCCGGTGCCACGTCGGCCGTATCTGTTCGACCATGCGGTCTGGCACCGCCAGATACGTTTCCAAGCGGTCCGCTCGGTCGGCATCGTACAACGTCTTCAAATTGAGGTCCGTCGCCTCCTTGACCACCGTCCGTTCGTACAGTTTGAACGGGTAGTCGCCTTCCGTCCGGACGACACAGTCTAGTGTGAGGATGCGCTGGAGTAACTCCGCCACTTCGTCCGCGAACGTATCGACACCAGTTCCAAATCGCATAAGCACCGTCTCACCGACCGACAACGTGGGACAGTCGTCAGTAGGCTGGAGATCTGCGGCAAGGTAGTACGCCAGCGGTGCGGCCGCGAAGATGTACGGGTACTCTGCTGGGATAGCAAGTTCAACATCGGTATCTGGTCGGTTGATTGCGTCGGGGATGTCCAACTCCGAACCGAGTTCGATGCGTGGTGGATGTCCGCGAAGTGTTGGCCACGACCGCTCCGGCGAGGTCGTCTTTAGTCCGGACGATAGGTGAGAAACCGTTTCCATCACCGCGCTAGGGTCGTCGGGAACCGTGATTGTTGCAGCGGGCTGGCTGTGGTACGACCGGGCTCCCACTGTCACCTGTATAGCGTCATCGAACTGTATATCGAGCCCCGAATCAGTCTTCTGAGTGATTTCAAATGCTGCAGTAACTCGCAGGTACAACTTGACTGGTGCTTGCAAGTCAAGAACGTACTCATCGTGTGGAAACTGTCGAGCGATGTCCGTGTTGACCGTGGCAACATGGCCTCCGTTAGCTGACCGAATATGGACAGCAACCGGATACGGGATATGTAGCCGGTCGGTCGTGATGCGGCAGGCCGAATCTATCGGGTACGCGAGGCGGTCGGCGTCGAGGTCAGTTGGGGACACCGGCGTGTCTGTCAAGAGTGAAACGCGGCGATTCTCGACGGGATCAATGACTGCCAGCCCGGCCGTCTGGGTCAATGGCTGAAAGTTGGGTTCCATGTTGAGGTAGGTGGACGACGGCAAGTCACAGCGGGAGCCAATCCATCGTCAAGCCGGTACTCGGGACGTGCCACCGCTGTTCGGCTTCGTAGCCGTTCGGTTCCGGATCGACTGACCGAAGCTCAATAACGGCATCGAACTCGCTGGAGAGTTCCTGTACGAGATTGTGGTCGTATGGCTTCATCAGGATATAGTGAGCCATCGCGTCGTGTTGGGTAACGGTAGTGCTGGTGGTTTGGAGAAACTGTTTGACGACCGAGATAGGGTAGTGGTCGATAAGCGGGGTGAGTGAGTCAAGGCCGACTCGGATTTCCGACGGGCGAATCGGGTTGTTTTCCCATGCAGTCGTTTCGATGGTTTCGATCAGGTTGGACTGGAGGCCCTGTAACTGCGGGTCGGCAATCTGGACTTCTGTGACGCCAGTCAGTGCAGGCTCGGTGTTCAGGTTGGTGGCGGCCGTTACCGACCGTGGTGGTCCAGCATGGTTAAGCACGGTCGTGGTGTCGCTGATCGGCCGTGGTGCAGCAGTCGGGTCCGGTAGGCGGTCAACGATGCTTTCGGGTGGGGCGTCCGTTACCGCGAAAATCCGTTGACGGAGGGCGTCGTCGTCTCCGAATAAGTATTCGCTACAACGGGTGAACACGCTCCGGGCAGGGTCGCCGACGACGAGGAGATTGCAGCCGCCGACCTTTAGCTGTTGGAGCAGGGTCAGGAATTGCTGGAAGTCCTCGTCCGCCGGGTAATCGGACTGCGTGTCATCCCCGCCCCGGAGGGCTTCTGGGAAGTTGTCTCCAATCATTACTCGGTTTTCAACCCAAAATGATATGCTCAAAGACATAAGTTTGTCTAACTCTATATTTGATTGTATTATACATCCAAGTACGAAAACCGGACCAAGCAGGCTATCAAACCCTCCCGACCAAACTTCGCCAGACACGTACTACTTACCTTACAAAGTGGGAAGGTGCTCAAGCTACGTATTTATACCAAGAAACTCTACAGACACCCTTCATCTTCGACAGCCTTGAGGCTGAAAGATTCGTGTTACGAACGTAGGAGGTCGAAGAGAAAACAGTTGGAGCGAACCCAGTAGCCGGTTATTCAATAGTGAGCGATACTGCCCACGCTAGCACTGCGATACTAAGCGACCCAGCCGTCACCAGCAGTAGGTCAACAAACATGGAAGGGGACTTCGGAACGCCGGGGATGATTCCGGCGAAGTGACGGCGTCTGCATGTGAGATACCCTCCTCATCTGCCGTGGTCTCGACATACATGCCGAAGTGGTCGAGCACAGACTGCTCGCTCGTACTCAGGGGCCTCCATGAACTCGATATTACCCGATATATTGAATGCCACTAAATAGACCATCGAGATCGGAGCGAACCTTCGGTTTGGACTTGCGGCCTCGACAGTCAGTAGAAAAATTGCGTCGCTGGCTGTCAACCAACGAATACTGTATGGTGAGTGTCTACGAGGTCAGGCTCAGGTGTGGGATACCCAATGGGGAATTTGGGGAGAAATAGGGTATCCCACGCCCCAATTGGTTCTGGTCGCACGATATAAACGTGCGGTATTGGGACTGCAATGTTCCCCGAGTTAGGCCCCGCAACGGCAGACGAGTCCGGCAAGCCCGATTCTTAACCAACACTCGGTATCACTCGGGAGCGTCTGTTGGTTAATATAGAGACTCCTCAAAGCAGTAGCGACACTATCCTCGAACGCCCCCGGATGCTCGCGGTCGGCTCTGCAAGATATCTGTGCCTCTCAGCACCACTCAGCCCAGATAGTCGCTCGCAGAGCGACCACGCCCTTCGGACGCGAGCACCCGGTCCCGTTCACTCCCACCCAGCCACCAATCCCGGCCGTTTCTGCTCTCTGTCCGATATGTGCGCAACGGCCGTCTACTCACCCGTCTTCGAACACCCATTCAAAACGAAGGATTTGCCGTATTTTTGTGCGCCCGACAGGGGTGCGGGCGCACACAATTGGCCCGCTGATTCCACATGGGATGTCGCGCACTCATCGCCTACGAACGTTCAGACGCATCGTACACCCTCCACTACTCGCACAACGGAGCCTTCAACTACCGGCTGAAACACCAACTCACATCGGAGACGCCCTTCGGTGGCGACCAACCATCGCAGTGGGCCCAGGACCACTTCGATGTCCTACGGTCTCAATCGGACATGACCGCAGACTCGTATCGTGTGGATAGACAGTCGCGGACGCCAGTCAACCCGGGCCCGATTACCGTGGGTGTCTCGCTGGAGGAGATTTGCTCGGAGTACCTCGACTTCCTCCATCACGAAGCGTTCTACGCGATCTCAGAGGCATTCGAGGTGACGGCGTACCGAACGCGCTGGCTTGGCCTCGAGTACGACTGCGAGACTGTCGAGTCCTCAGAGACGACGGGCAACGGCGTCATCCAATCCGTGACCTGGAGCGACGGTGAGCCCCTTCACGAGGAGTACAGTCACGGCCAATTTCAAGCCCTCAAAGACGTGGTTGGTGATCGAATCGACGACGGTGAACTCACGTCTAGGGAAGCACGGACATACATAATCAAGAAACTTCGAGACTGGAGTTGTGACGAAACGGAGGTCCTCGTTCTCTGCGAATGAGGTGGCCGTAACGGGGCGTGCGGTGGGTTTTCTTGCGCCTGCAGGGGTGCAGGCGCGGCCCACAAGGTCGCGTCACACCAATGACTGGGAATACTCGACGTTCGTTTGGCGGAAGTCGTATCGACGCAGCTGAACGTGACCTGGAACGCTGGTTACTCCTACAAGTACAAGCAGGCGTCCCCGAGCTGGTGTTGGTCGGCATCCTTCGAGACTACGCCGACGTGATCGAGCACCGCGGCGTCATCCCTCGTTCATGGGGTGAGGTATCGCTTGAGCGCTTACAACCGACGGGGAGGTCGCCATGCCGATAACCGTCTCTCGACTCCTACACCGCCTACTCCCGAAGCAGAACGAACAAACGACCATCTACGAATGTCGCTACTGTGGGACGACCGTGAACTCCATAACTGACTCATGTCCCTACTGTGGCCCAACTGACGTTGTCGAATACGAACTCCCCTGAACGAGACGGGCGTTTCGCTATAGCTGCTCTCTTTTTATTGGCGGCCACCACCCCGCCCACCTCCACGTTCCGGGACTGAATTGTGGCCTCACAACACAAGTAAGTTGCAGACGGACGTTCCCACGCTATAGACTAAACCGCTCGCCGTCCTCAGGAACGTGTACATCCTCTGTCTCTGCCCGCAATTCGTCGCGCGACAGCAAGCAATGGTTGATCGTCTCCATATGGACGACCACTATCTCAGCATCAGTGGCCTCGCGGACAGCGTTGATATCCTCGACGCCCATCGTGATGGGTTCGCCCTGATCGAACTGTGCTTCGCCGCCGTTGAGAACGACCAGATCGGGTTCGTACTGGTCGAGTGTCTCTTCGACCGGCTCGTACCAGATCGTGTCCCCGGCGACATACACTATCTCGTTTTCCTCGAAGACGAAGCCCGAAACCGGGCCCATTCCCTCGGCGAGTTCGCCGTGCCCGTGCTGGCCCGGCGTCCGGTGGATAGTGACACCCTCGAAGGAGGTTTCATCGTCGACGGGGTGAACGTCAGTGAAGCCCTCGTCAGTGAAGGCGTCGGACTCCTCGGGTTGACAGAACAGCGGCACGTCGGCAGTGAGTTCCTCCCTGGCCGCTTCGTCCCAGTGGTCGGGGTGACGATGCGTGACAACCACAGCGTCGTAGGTGAGGTCAACGTCAGGCAGCGGAATAAGCGGATTCCGGTCCTGATTCGCCGTGGTGAGGAACTCCGGAACTGCCGGGTTGTCTGTCACCGTCGGCATCTCGCCCTGCGGCGTGAACATCGGATCCACAAGAAACGTCGTGTCACCGATATCCAGGAGGATAGTCGCGTTGCGAATCAACTGAACACTAGCACCAGTCGTTGCCATATCCGGGCCTACGAGATCCTCCGGGGTGGGATTTACTTCGACATATTCCAACCGTCGAGGAGTTCGACGTACTGTCTACTGGATGAACTCGATGTCCTCGGGATCGAGATCCACGTCTAGGTCAACATCGAGCGAATCGGCAGCGAACTGTTGCGCCAGCCACGCTTCGGCCCGATTAAGACGGTACTGGAACGTCGACCGTGACACTCCGACGTCTTCAGCGATTTCCGTAACCGATTGCTGCCGTGGCTCTTCGTAGTATCCACGTTTGATTGCAACCTCAAGTGCTGACTTCTGTTCGGGCGTGAGAGTTTGCTGGACGCGACCGTCTTCGAGCAAGCACGGCGGCGTGCCGAGTCGTTCAACAGTAAGCGACAGTCCCTTTCGCAGGTTCGCTTGGACTTCCTCGTGAATCTCTGATACTGTCCCGTCGATAAGCATCCGCCACCGGTATTGGTCGCCACGCCGTTCCGTGCGCATTATCAATCCCTCTCCGATGTGCTTCGCCGCGACCAAGGGAATCGACCGTGGACCATCACCCTCTCGGCGAAGCCAGTGAATCTTCCGTGATTCCGCATTAGACGAGAGGATCGTGTATTCGTATTCAGTCACGGGTGCCCCGCACATTCCGGTTGTGCCCGGAGTATCAGCGACGCGTTCCAGCGCGTCGTCGAACTCGTCGAGGACAGCAGCGGGGCCGACGACCTTCTCAATACCCCACACTGCCTCGCTAGTCGTATTGATCTCCATTGACCGGGCATACAGATCCGGATTGTCGATGAAGAGATCCATCACCCCATCAGCCCCCTTCTCGTATTCGACTGTGAAGACGAACTCCCGCATGATACCGTCCGTTCGGGCTTGCTGGATAAAACCTGCTTGACGCAACCCGCGAATCATCTAGTGACGACAGCCGTCATCAGTTGCCGTTTTAGCTGACGATGTTGAGAGTTATCTACTCCACGGGACGGACTGTGTCGCCATCTCGATGGATCCGGTCGAACGTTAAGAGATACGCGAGTCGGTCGTGAACCTCGTCGGTATCCAACTCCAGTTCCGCGGCCAGTTCGTCGACAGTCATCGAATCGTTGAGTGCCTGGAGGACTTCAATCCCCCGGTAGTACCTATTCGTGAGCTCTCGGACACGGGCTTCGATCGGCGTGGTCACCCCGTACCGCTCCTCGAGTTCGACCAGAGTCTCGTTCGCGAACGTTGCGAACTGATCGTCACTTAGGCGTTCGATCTGGGCTTCGAGTTCATCCCGGACGATGCCGTAATCGAGGCTGGCCTGCACGAGCATATTCATATCCTCGATGTCGTCGTCGCGGCCCGCGATTAGTTTGAACAGGAAGATATCCTCAGTGCTGACCAGTCGGACCGTCAGTCGATCCGTGTCGAGGAACGGCTCGCTGCGCTCTTGCATACCATCGGTGAGCACGAGCTTGTTCGCGACTTGCTGGTTGAAGATGTCGAGGCGACACCCATCGTTGTTCTCGACGCAGCTCGTCGCTTGCGGAACCTCCTACCATGCAGCACTGTACGGAGCGTCACTACTTCGCGAGCGAAACATCCCCACTCACGCCTTCCTCGCAAGCGAGTACGCGACCTCGCCACCGCCATTTGCAGACGACAGTCTTGTCGTTGGCGTGACCCAGAGCGGGGAGACTGCAGATACATTGAGTGCGCTCCGTACGGCTCAAAATCGAGGTGACGTTCAGACGCTGGCCGTGACCAACGTCGTAGGGTCAACCGCAGCTCGGGAATGTAACGATGTTCTCTACATTCGTGCAGGACCTGAGATCGGGGTCGCGGCCACAAAGACGTTCTCCTCGCAAGTGCTGGCGCTCAACTTGCTCGCGTTAACGCTCTCGCCGAATCCGTCGGCAAACCATTCCCCGCAGGGACTTCTCACAGAACTCCGTGACCTCCCCCGGAAGGTCCAGATGATTCTTGATTCTTCTCAGGCGGAGTATGTCGCCAATCAGATGTTTAACGCAGACGCGTACTTCTTCATTGGCCGGGATTATCACTACCCCGTTGCCCTTGAAGGTGCTCTCAAGTTCAAGGAAATCACCTACGAGCATGCGGAAGGCTTTGCAAGTGGGAGCTTAAGCACGGACCGCTCGCACTTGTCACCGAACAGACCCCAGTATTTACGACGGTCACTGGCACCGGTGACAGGACCCAAAAGACCATTGGGAACGTGAAGGAAGTTGAGGCTCGTGGGGCACCTGTGGTCGCCGTCACGGATGGGCAATCCGATGTGAGAAGATATGCCGACCATGTCCTTGAAATCCCCAAAACGCATCCTCGACTCTCCCCAATTTTAGCGAATATCCAACTTCAGTTGGTTGCCTATCATTCGGCAAATAAGCTCGGACGATCTATCGATAAGCCAAGACACCTCGCTAAAAGTGTCACCGTTGAATAGCGGTTCTGAGACCCACTATTCTGGGCTGTACATCGATAAAAGTCCATTCACTGAGTCAAACGCCAGCGACTTCTATACGACGCTTCCGTAGGGTGCCATCCAACTGTCATTCACTGTCCGATGGACGACGCGCTACCCGCCAGCCTTCAGCATCTCCTTCGTATCAAGTAAGAATTATGAATGCTGAATGGGGAGATTCATACAATGGCCCGGTATCCGCGAACGGTTCGCGACGCTGCAATGAAGTGCATCTCTTGTAACGCCCCGGTTACGCAGACGATCGATAATCGCTATGTCTGTGTTGGTTGTGGTCAAACTCCGCTAACAGAGAAATCATCGACCGATAAAACAGACAATCAGGCGGACTAACCTTCAAGGAACTCCGCCCGGCAAATGGTACGTTTCCGACGGTCGCTCGAACGAGCGTCGAGAAGTGGCGACCGGGCTTCCGCCACGACGCCGAGCAGGTGCTTCGCGTCGATGTGACGACCGTCGAGGAGGTGTCGCAACTCGCACAGTAGGTCCACGAGTGGGGCGACCCCGGCGAGTATCGGTGCTTCAACGTAGACTTCTCGCGAGAGTTCCGGTACTGTCTCGAACAGGGGTGTTCGCCCACGCCCGAACATGAGGTCTCGACGGTCGCTATCGAAGGGCGAGCGCACGAGTTCGGCGATGGCGAGGTACCCGCGTTGACGGTCGGCGGCGAGCAGGTCGGTCGCCGGACCGTGCGCTTCCGCGCGTCGAGGAGATTGTCGGCCGCGAGGACCCGGACGTGTTGGTCGTGGATTCGGCGGCGTTGCTGGCCGAGTTACATTCGCTGGCCGACCGGTTGGGTTACGACCTCCAACTCGGACGGCGGCCGGGCTTCCAGCAACTCGCTCGGGAATCGACGTACACCAGCTACGGACAGGTTGGCCACTCTCCCGCCCGATACAACGTGCCCGGCCGCGTCGTAATCAACCGGTCGAACACGCTCTTCTACGACGAGACGAACATCGCCGGGTGCATCGACCTCGTTCGACGGTCGGGCAAACCGCTTCAGGAACTCTCGTGGGCGTCCATCGGGAACGTCCTGACCGCGGTTCAGATACGCAAGGCGCTGTCCCGCGACGTGCTGGTCCCGTGGCAGGCGTGGCGACCCAAGCAGTTCAAGACGATGCGTCAGTTGAACGACGCCGACCGCGGCGGCTTTACGTTCGCCCCTGACGTGGGCGTTCACGAGGAGGTCCACGAACTCGATTTCTCGTCGCTCTACCCGAACATCATCTGCGAGTACAACGTCTCGCCCGAGAAGACACGGTCTTGCGAGCAACAGTAGAAGTTCTCATTCTTGAGTCCTCCAGGATGTCCGCTGTGTAAACGGGCGACAAGGCCGGTTGAGTAGACCCTTCGTTACGGCCCGTCCGCTCGCCGCGTGCCAGCCGCCGCGTCGCTCGCGACCGACCATTCCGGGCGGTCTGCCTGCAGTAGCGGGCGGACTGCCGGGCTAAAGTGAATCTGGTCTCGACGCCAGCGGGTATCCGCCGGGGGTTGCGCGCCGTCGGTGCTCACCCCGCGACGCATACTCCGCTGGACGCTCGCGGCGGCCGGGTCGGCGCGCGGCGCTGGCTGATTCACTGTCATGGGTGCGCTCTCGCTCGCGCCCAAGGGGGCGCGCGAAGGCGCGAGCGAGAGCGCAGATGAGTCTGTTGGTTGTGGTTGTCGAGGAAATCCGCGATGTAAGGGCATCGCGGTGTCGGGCGCGTGAGCGCCTTCAGGTCCGTGAAGACCAATGTCTAGTAACAACGCAAGCGGCAAGGTCGTTTCGGTCGATGAACAGGCACTCAAACAGGCGGACGAAGCAGAAGTCGATGCGGATGGCTTCGAGGTCGTCGAGGAGACACCCAAACTCAGGGCGACGGTTGAGCAGGAAACCCAAGCGAAGGTGGATGCGAACCATCCGGACGGAATCAAGGAGACGAACAAAGAACGAATTCAGGGTGCGACCCTCGAACAGGAAGAGCGCATTCGGGCGCAGGAAGCAGAACTGGAGCGCATCAGCGTCAGAGCTAAAGTCAGTAAGCAGGATGGCCGGGCGAAGCGAGCACGAGACATCGCGGCAGAGCGGAGCAAAGAGCGACGTCGAGAGTTCCAGAGGCGGGCGGCGAGCGTAGACCCAATGGCAGACCCGGAGCGTCCAGACGCACGCGAAGAGTTATCCCAAGACGAGCTAGCGAGCGTGAACAAGCAGACGAAGCGATTGAGCGAGAAGCTGGATGGGTGGACGAAAGCGGCGATCAGTCGGCGACTGGCCGAGCGCGTGGTCGAAGGGGCAAGCCTGATGAGTGCGGTCGTCGGCGTTCACGAAGAGTTGCAGACAGCGCCGGGACAGGTGATTCCGATTGGGGAACTTGAGGACGTGAATCGCAAGGAGGTGAGCATCTCCGGGCGTGTCGACACATTGTGGGAGCCCTCACATCCAAGTATCGCGCAAGTTGGCCTCATTGAAGACGAAAGCGGGCGAACTCGGGTCACAGTCTGGGAGAACTCGAATGCGCCGTGGATGGAGGAAGGCGAGCAGGTGTGCATCCGCGGAGCGGCCCGGAACTGGTACGAGGGACGTGTCTCACTCGCCGTGACCGGGTGGAGCACCATCCTGTTCCCTGAGCGCGGTCGCTGGTGGGAATAGCCCGAGCACGCCCCCTTTTTGCTGTGTGCCGGACCAGACCCAGACCCCGCCGCCCCACCCTCCGCTCCGTGCTCGCTTCGCTGCGCGCGCAGCCACAACCTTGCTGAGTGACTCCGTTGAGGTCCTTTGTATCTTACAGATAGAAGGATACAATTGTTTCCATCCTTCTGTCTTTTGTCCACTATAGATGGTAGAATCGTACCTGTCTGAGTGAGATTAGGTATTCTCAGACACCCTCTAATTCCCGACGAAAACCCTTGGGACGTATCCTAGTCGTCTAGGTCGCCGACGCGCTCGTAGAGGTTACGCTTGATGAGCAGTTCGACGCTGTCGTCCTCTACGAAAAACTCGACAGTGGTTCGTTTCCCACTTCGTTTTGCGACCCGGAAGGTGTAGTCATGTGGATCAATTGAAGCCGGCATCAGTCGCATCGACTCTGCTCCCATCGGGCTGCTGTACTCGATTTCGAGGAATTCGTCGGTCCGGGAGACGGTTGCTTCTTGGAGCCCGCCGTAGGCTGCGTACTCGCCTGTGACACGACGCTCCTTTTGCTCGATTGCCCGTTTCGGCAACATCGCCTCTGGTTCTGTTTCGGTTATCTCTGCCAGCAGCTCAATTGCCAGCAATTCCGGCCTGATGTCCGGCTCTGCGTTACAGCCCAGCGCGATGCCGAGCCTCCGGTCTTTGAGGAACCCCAGATACCCCCCAGAGACCCCGGTCCCGCCGCCGTGACCGATTAGCACGTCGTCTCCGAATGAACGGGTCATCCAGCCGTAGCCGTAGCCGATTTCCGTTCCGTCGAGAAACGTCCTGAACGCTTCGTCTGGTTCGACCATCTCAGTAGCGAGATTGTTGTCGACCGGGATGTCCCGTTCGTTCCACGCGGCGATGAACTTCGCCAAGTCCGTCATCGGAGCCTGCAACCCGCCGGGCCCTTCGAACAGCGGGTCGTCCGGGAGACCGACGCTGTGCATCTTGTCGTCTTTTTCGTAGTATGGCGTCATGGTATCATGCATGTCGTCGTTGAGGACGCCCACGTCGAACGTTGACCGATCCATCCCCAAAGGCTCCAGAAGGGTTGTTTCGACGTACTCGGCAAACGGGGTGTCGGTGACTGCCTCGACAAGCCGTGACAACACAATGTATCCACTGTTGTAGTACAGACACCGGTCCCCGTCGAGTCGGCGGCGTTCGACCGAGCCGTCGACGTACTCCCGGAACTCCTCCCAGCCGTCCAGCGAGTCGTCGAACTCGTCACCGAGAATCGTGTCCATCAGCGTGATTGTGGCGACGTCGTCGGACGGCATCCCGGAAGTGTGCAAGAGGAGTTCGCGCACCCGGATCGGCTCCCCGGGAGCGTCCTCGAAGTACGGAACATACGAGGACACGGCGTCATCCAGTGAGATTTTGCCGTCGTCAACTAGCGTCATCACGGCCGTCGCCGTGATTGGTTTCGTCGACGAGCCGATCCCGTACAGCGTGTCCTGGCTCGCTGATTTTTCCGGGTCGAGCTGCCGTTTGCCGAACCCGTCCGCAAACACGGTTTCTGTCCCATCGACGACTGCAACGCTGATTCCTGGGCAATTCTGCTCTGTGAGAAGTTCTTCTGCTTTTTGTTCGAGCCGTTCGATATCAGTTGTCGCCGCCTCCTTAGCGACCATACATGATTCAAACCACCTGACGTAATAATTGCATGTAGCAGCTAGTTACTATATAGAATATTATATTTGTGTGGGGTATAGTCATCGAGACAGAATGTCAGCGGACCAGCCACTCAATGAGGGAGTTGAACTCCTGAGTCACGAGGTTCGCGCGGAAATTTTGCTGGCTCTCGCCAAGCGGATGCGGGAACAACCGCGTAATGAGACGCTCCAGTTCGCAGAGTTACGCGACCAGGTCGGGCACAACGACCCAGGAAACTTCAACTACCACCTCAAACGACTGTTGGGTACTCTCGTGGAGAAAACAGACGAGGGGTACCGGCTTTCGGATGTGGGCCACCACTTCGTCGCGGTGCTTCGCTCCGGTCGTTTCGATGCTGGCAGGCGACGGGAGTTCCCCGAAATCGAGACCTCGTGTCCGGTATGTGGCGCACCGTCGACGGTCACCTATGAGGATGGATTGCTCCGGACGGCCTGTGGGAACGACCACACCTGGATGTTGAACGTTGGCCCTGAGCTTCTCGATTCGCATTCGGTAATCGACGCACTCAACGTCGCAACTCGCCGGACGCTATGGGAAGCCAAATCGACAATGGACGGAGTCTGCCCGTACTGTGAAGGGCAGACCTCCGAGACGGAGACCCGGTTTCCGGGGGACCCTGTCTCCGTTTTGTATGAATGGATATGTAAAAAATGCGGTGTCTTCCTCCAGAATATCGCTGGTGGCTGTGTCATTTTTCATCCAGCAGTCGTTGGATTTTGTTACCAGCATGGCGTCGACGTGTTCCAGCATACCTGGGAGATACTCGTCGAGAACGTCGGAACTGCAACGGTATGCTCCGAGGACCCGCTCCGTGTTCAGGTCGGCGTCTCCCTGGAAGGAGAGCGACTGGAACTCACGCTGGACGACTCGGCAGCGGTCGTCAATATCGCAAATGACGGTACATAGCCCCTGGCAACAGAGTGACGGAGGCAGCAAGGTTCTTGCGATGGCGGGGGCCACGCGTAGCAATATCAGGAAGGATAGAGATCGACGAGGAGACCGCGATGCGCGTCGCACATCATGCGCTCGCTGTCGAAACACCGATCTGGATGATCGGTGATTCGGTGTTCGATATGCTGAACTGGCACGACGTTCTGCTGGAGGAGAACGTAGTGCCGGTCGCTTCATACAATCCGAGAAACACCGACGAGCCACTCGATATCGAGTACAGGGCCGAAGACCAAATCAAGGACCACTTCGAGAAGATCCGGGTTCACAGACGCAGCCTGAGGAAACTTACGCTGACAGAGCTCAGATTGAGAACACGATTAACGTCTGCAAGGGCGGTGGTCTCGGACGATTCTTCGCCCGAGGCCGCGCTATGATAAAAGCGCTTGTGCTCTTATCGCGGTGTCTTCGAGTCGTCGTTGCGATCACGAACTATGAACAAGGAGCTGATCCCAGTAGCCCCAACCTGGGTTATAAAACCAATTATATCCTACACCCTTCAGCGAAGCAAGTCTACACCGTTAGTACGTCACAGACTTAACCAACAAATTCGGTGAGGTAAGTGGTTTTGTTGGTTAACAGCGAAGAGGATACTCCATGAGAATCCCGCTAAAACCCCTGGAGCGTGAAGTACGTCATGGAGTCACCCTCTAACAGCGAAGTCATTCTGAGGCGTCTTTATTGTACGAAAGGAGTAGTGAACATCGCAAGTCCGTAGCGTTCTCTATTAGACGAGTAACTGCGTACTCAGATTCGATGAAACCGAACGAATCGACCGCAGGGTAGTTTATCTGCCCCACAAGGGGTGAGGGCGTCGTCGAGTTGGCGAGGTTCTTGATAACCGTGATATCTATGTCGAATAGAGCCATCTACGAGCGAGCGTTCGACGAAGATGTACAGACCGAGACGAACAACTGCCCCGAGTGCAACGGTCGAGTCACTACCAATGCGGTCGAAACCACCTGCGAAGACTGTGGGCTCGTCATCGACGAGCAGCGCATCGACCATGGGCCGGAATGGCGGTCGTTCGAAGCTGACGAGCGTGAACGAACAGGTGCGCCACTAACGGCCACTCGTCACGACCGCGGCCTCTCGACCGAAATCGGGCGTGGGACCGACGCGAACGGAAATCAGCTCTCCGGGCGAAAGCGCCGACAACTCGGTCGACTCCGCCGGGAACAGTCCCGTGGACGATTCCAGTCGAAAGCCGAGCGCAATCTCGCGCATGGCCTCAGTGAAGTCCGTCGCATCAGTAGCGCGCTCGACCTCGGCGAGACGATTCGTGACCAAGCATGTCGGCTCTTCCGGAGCGCCCAGAATGAAGACCTGCTTCGGGGCCGGTCAATCGAAGCGATGGCGGCGGCAAGCGTCCACGGAACGTGTCGGTGCAACGGCCTCTCGCGGACACTCGAGGAGATCACCGAGCCAGCGCGCGTTGAGCAGGCCCGAGTGAGGACTGCGTATCAGACACTGAATACAGAACTCGGCCTTCCAGCCCAACCCGTGAGGCCGAGTGGATTCATTCCCCAGCTAGCCTCCGAACTCGACATCCCCGACCGAATTAGGAATCGTGCCCGGAAGTTAGCAGAACAGGCAGAATCAGCAGGTGCCGTTTCAGGCGTCGATCCGACAGGATTCGCCGCCGCGTGCTTGTACAAAGCAGGCTGTGACGCAGGCCGATTGATGGTCCAATCAGACGTCGCACGGGCCGCGAATGTCTCGACAGTGACCATCCGCACTCACCGAGACACATTGAACGAACTCGCTATGTAAATGCGCGTGTTCCCCTAATTTGCGGGCCTCAATAGGTTGA
Organism: Halorussus sp. MSC15.2; assembly: GCF_010747475.1. Lineage (NCBI taxonomy): Archaea > Methanobacteriati > Methanobacteriota > Halobacteria > Halobacteriales > Haladaptataceae > Halorussus > Halorussus sp. MSC15.2. The sequence goes on from NZ_VSLZ01000010.1 coordinate 51,244, forward strand.
CCAGGGGTTATCGTTTAAATACGAAGACGAGGCAGTACTACATTACTTGATGACTCAGGGGGACTCGGACCACCAAGAACTTCGGCCACTCGGCGAAGCAACGCATATTCCCGACGACAAACTCTCCAATAGTAGCGTCGAGGATTCTAGCCAACAGCGACTAGATGCAGTCGCTACAAGTTATCCAAACGAGACGACAGCAACGAAGAGCGAGTGTTCCTCCTGTGGAGCATCTATTCCTGCGGGGCGGACAAAGTGCAGGTTCTGTCTGGTGAACCACCTCGATAGCTCCGAGGAGGAACAGTCGAGGTCCGATACTGACTGGACACTGCTTCACGTTGTTCATTTCGTCGTGGGAGCATCGACGTTCGACAGCGCCATCGCGAAGGGTACTGCGGCGGCGGGCCTCCTCGTGAAGGCCGACAGAGACTCCGCGGTCGACGACTGTCGGCTGATCTACGAGTTCGACGAGGAGCCTGCACCACAGCTTACCGACAAGTGGCCTTCGCTCCCTGAGGCAGTACGGATTACGTCCGACTCGGGCAGACAGCTAGTCGAAACTGGCCGTGAACTGACGGAGTGGCAGGACACGACGCAGTCGCATCACGACGGCGAACACGCGACGTTCCTCTACGACGAAGGTGGACGTGGCGTTCACGACGAAAATCATCTTATGACACTTCTTGAGGACACAGACGACGTGTGGCTAGTGCCCGCAATTGCACTCCAGCAATCTATCGAGGAGACCAGGACTGACAGCCAGCAACGCGGGCGACCGAACAGGAGACAATTGGAGTGTCGTGAGTGCGACCGTGATACGAGGCACCGATTCCTCGACTTCGAGACTGTCCCCGACGATGAGTGGAGTGGCCAGCCAATGTGGGAGTGCAACGTCTGCAGTACGCCCCGATACGGGCCAGAACCCAAAGCAGACCAGTAGACGGATATCACTTTTAACCAACAGACGAGCGCGTATTTTGGCGTTTGTTGGTTAACAAAGGACTGGTTCTCTCGGTTAGTCGATTAACTGCCAAGCGTGGCTCTGTTGAAAAACCCAGTATATGATAATATACCACATACGGAGGGTAATGCACCAAATGGTCGTCCTTTGGTTCTACGTCTCAGCAGTTACAAGTGCTAATAGACCGAGAGTGTGAATGTGACGGCTATGTACTGAGCGCAAGTCGAAAGCCCCACGAGTGGCGTTGTTCGCTTTCCATATCTCTGGATCGCGAAGTCCCACTCACTCTCAAACCGATACATTCCGGTTGGAAGATACTCCTCTTTGTTTGGGCCGTTCAATATCGAATACGTGTTTGAGACTTCGCCTCCAAGAGGAATGGTGACCACGCGTTGAGAAAGTAGAGGAACATACCGCTCCTTCAACCGCCAACAATCGACATATAGAGTTACTGGAATCAGACCAACGTACTGACGAGGAACGGACTCATCACTCGTATTATCTAGAATAACGTAAAGAGTGTTTCCTCGGAGAATTCATTCCGCATTGTGCGGAATGGCGCGACATATCCGAAGTATAATCGCCGCTGTACCTCAACGTCGTCGTGACTGGGGTGTGAGTTGTGACGGTGAGTGTACGCTATACTCTTAATGACCTCCACTTGAATCCGAACGTCGGAATATTCCGGCACGGTATCACTTTCGACTATGTACGTAGTCAATAGTGTCTTACCTTTATTTAATTAATAATCATCTGACGTGGGATATGAATCTCGATATGAGGTGATGACATTATGCGGCGATAACGACGTGAACCGGTTAGAGACGTGCGTGTACAGCAAGATATCCATGATTGGCATCATCTGCCTATACTCTCCCCACGTCGTTCTATTGCTTCAAATATTAGTTTTAGACTTATAAATTATCTATAAAAGAAACACTTAAGTATAATTTCAAACTACCTAATTCTATGTCGCAAGAAAGCGACGGTCGCAAGAATAGCGTGAACCGACGAACGTTCATTTCTAGTGCCGTTGGTGTAAGTGCAACAGCTCTCGGGACCGGTGTAGTAAGTGCTAATCCAGGGGGTAAGAAGGACCTCGCGGCTGCCTTCAATACTATGATCAACCGACATGGAACCCCGAACGAGAAAGGGGTGGCAGTCGTCAAAGACGGTCAAGTTGTGTATACTGATGGCAAACCACCGAGTAGCCTACCTCAGTCTGTTGGAAGCCCCAGCATCGGCACGGCATATGTGTTTGACGATGGTTTCGAAACGGAGTACTGGTGTGCTCTGGAACCCACTGGAAACAAGTGGAAAGCGTCACTCAACGGTGACAAATACCGGCTCTTGTTCACCAAGGATGACCAGGCGGCGTTGTCGAAAAAGATGGAGGCCAACGAGGTCTCAACGAAATCGCGAGATGTGACTACGAGTTCGACAGCTGATATCAACCTCACCCAAGGTAACAACACGACTGTTTCCCCAAGCACGTTATCCAATGGGGACACGGACAGCAACGTGGTCGTAGCTGGAGGTACGAGTGAGGACTATGACCCCAGCGCACGTGAAGGATACGCAGACGCCAAGGTGTTCGCTGGTGGCTCATCCATGTCTGAGGCAGAGATTTGGATGACCGTGTCGAGCGACGACTCTGGTGGCGTTGAGTGCACGGTCGGTGGCACTTGGTCTGGCTCAATGGTCGCTACGCCTGGGACCTCTTCCAGTGGTGAGGTTTCGGTGTTCATCCGCGAGGCTGGTAGTGGACAGGACATCGATACTGCTAACATTCTGTCCCATAATGCCCCAGTGTATGGGGACTACTGGCAGAAAATGAGCTCCTACGAAAGTTGGAGTGGTAGTGGAGATAATGACAACACGGTGTTTGCAAACCTCGACAGTTATACGACGTACGAGGTTGGGATTCGACTCCGCTGTGAGTCCGCAGCACTTAACGTTTCGTCGTTCCCTGGATCGGTCAGATCGGACTTCTACCGTAAGGACGAGCCGCTGGACCCGACTCAGAAACGGAAATTCGCCTCTCTTGATAGCATCGAATTCGCATGGCCCAATGCCTAAATCCACATGTCGATCCGAAATGATCATCCGTACCTGATCGCTGGGATTATCGTTTACGCCTTGGTGATCGCGATATCCATGCTGAGTGTTGTTGCCCTTCCAGATCCTACAAGTGTAGTTTGGGTTCTGGTCGGACTATCGGTCCTCGGCGTGCCTACCACCTACGTAGTCGGACAGCGGTTCTCGTAGGTCAGCGGTGGGCCCACCGAAGTCAATAAAAGCACAGCATAAGCATGTCATCGTAGTGGTTCCGCGAGTAGGGTACTTAGATTATAAAATAAAAGTTTTGTAGTATATTTAATTAATATTTCATATGAATATTATAGAAGGGCAAAATAATACCTCACAGTAGCCTGTCGACGACATTTGAAGAGATGGCACTAGCTACGGCGTAATCACCCATCGTCTATGAAAAACGGTAATCCCGGAACAGTGACACCGAGAAGTTTGGTCTCTCCAACTCGCCTCTGCCAGCAGTTTGACATGTAGAGTCGAACCCTTTCTAAGGGACACTACACCGCGGTACACTTTTTGACGACGGATGCGAACACTAGAACGGACATCACGGTGCTAACTAAAAAGTGCTTTCAGCCCTATCCGGATGAGAGTTCCCGATACAGTTCATAACTTCCTCAATCACTCAGCGTTCCACCATCCTTACTGAGTCGATGGCTGGCTCCAGTCAAGCCAGAAGGCTACTGGGTACGCGATCAGGAACGCTCCCAACCAAATCAGTATGGTCTGCACCGTCGGATACAGCGCGCCGATGTACCCGTCACCAACTCCGACGACCGCGGAAGCCGCAATCACGACTACCAACGAAACGAACGTAAACACTGTCAACTGTCGATATGAAGGTGAGTACGAACTGTTGACCAGCACCCCGGCCACTACAGCGACAACAAGCGTTGAAAGTACCCCCAGCGTCGGCGGCGTCGGACTGACCGCTCGTTTCACCACCATTCTGACGGCAATGCCAATCGAATATTGGAGGATCAACAGATAGACGAGAGCACGTCCCATCTGCCGGATATACCCTGACAACGCCGTCAGACCTCCTGTCTCCGGGTCGCTCACGACTTTGTCTCCTCGAAGCCATACGCACGAAACGACCGTCCAACCTGGGCGTAAATCAAGACTGCCCGTGAACGGTCCGAGTGGCAGGATACGACGCAGTCGCGTCACGACGGCGAACATGCGACGTTCCTCTACGACGAAGGTGGACGTGGCGTTCATGACGAAAATCGTCTTATGACGCTTCTTGAGGACCCAGACGACATGTGGCTAGTGCCCGCGATTGCACTCCAGCAATACAGCGAGGAGACCACAACTGACAGCCACCAACGCGAGCGACCGAACAGGAGGCACCTCGAGTGTCGTGAGTGCGACCGTGGTACGAGGCACCGATTCCTCAACTTCGAGACCGTTCCAGACGACGAGTGGAGTGGTCAACCAATGTGGGAGTGTCACGTCTGCGGAATGCCTCGATATGGGCCAGAACCCAAAGTGGGCAAGTAGGCGAGATGGTAATCTTAGTAGTAGTTAGTAGTACGGTTTCTTTGTTCAATTTGTAGTCCGTAACTGTCTCAGTAGTTTTGCTCAATACATGGTGAATAGTTAGTGTTGCGCCAATTATATTTTTGAGGGGCATATATTGCGGATATGTCCCTCACTATCAGTCAAGTAGACGAGATTGAACACTGGACAGGGAGACTCTTGGCGATTGCTGGCGTCCTGATACTTATTGAAGCTGCCAGCGGTGCCATTAATGAGAGTTTACGGGAGGTTCCGTTTGCATGGCTTCTCACGTCAATTCCGTTCGGAATCGGCTTTGTCTTACTCCCGCTTGTGCTGCTTAGGTCGTATCAGTTCCTCTCGGACCGTACACCGACATCGGCTGTCATCGGGGTTGCCCTCGTGGCGGCACTTCCGGTTGGGACCGTCGTCATAGTAGCGTGGGCTGTCGCGGCTGACGCCAGTGGTATCGTCCCCGACGTAACCGTCCTGCCGGTCAGAATCGATACTGTCTTCTTCACGCTCTTGGCCGTCTTCGCGGGTGGCATTGCGACGTTCGGACTCTCTTTGCTTCGGTACGACCGAACCCGACTGCTCGGTGGGGCGTTACTGATGTTTGGATCGGCCTGGAACCTCCCGCTGGTCGTCGTGGGACTATCGGGAGTGTATCCAGGGTTGCTTTCGCCTCTTTTCGTCGCCTCAGTGGCGACAACAATGATAGCAATCGGCTACTGCTTCCCACTAGTCGAACCTGAGAGTCAATGAGAACAGACGTTGTGCTGTACTTATCCGGTAAATTTTGCACGCCATTTGTGACAAATTCTATAGACAGCCAGTCGTGTCATACGTCGCTTCCCTAAATCGAGCGTCGATTGCATAGGCGATTCTGAGTAAAGAAATTATGCTACCCTCTACTGTTAACCAACGGACGAGCACGAATTTCAGCGTTTGTTGGTTAACTTCAGTCCAATCCACAACTCCTTCCTGATTGGACGATGGCCGCCTGTGTTTTTTCTGCGCCGGCGATGAGTGCCGGCGCACTAAGCAGTAGCGTAGAATAGAGTCGTGTGCGTCGGCAGACCGAAGTGAGAACCAATGCATATGGTCATTTACTCGCTGGTAGAGGCATCGACACGAGACGAAGCACTCGCAACTGGAAAGACGGTATTCGACCGACTCGTCGGGGCTAACCCACATGCAGATGCTGTGTTCGACTATTACGTGACGTTCGACGAGTCGGGCACGTCAGTCGCTGGGAAAGCCCGGTGGGGCGACTTGCCAGTAGCAGCGCCCGTCAACTCCGAGGAGGGCGAGGAACTGCTAGAACGTGGGTGGGACGCAACCGAGGACGAGTTCCAGCGGAATCTTGACCGTGTCCGGGACGCACTTGAAGAACTCAGCGACGAGGAGATCATGCGCGACGACGGGCTCGCTCGGCATGCGTTCCACCAAGTCGGCGCATACGACGGCCCCACCATCTTCCTGTACGACGAACACGGGAGCGGTATTCGGCATCGAGACCAGCTTGACCGCATCCTCGACGAGGGCGAGAATCTCTGGATTGTCCCAGCAGACGTTCACTACTGAGCGCCCGAGTTAGCCAGGGAACGTGACGGAGTGATCGCGGTGAGTTTTTCGTTCTCCCTGAGGGGTGCATGAAGTCCGAGTTACTGTGGAGCAACCTACGAATCGATATTCGAGTAGTGGCGGCTAAAACGAACTCCGAAATCGGCATTTGTAAACTAAAGCCGAAGACTCTTATATACTGCTTTAGTATTTCTTACCAAATGATGGGGGAAGCGTATCTTCGAGTCCTCGACGCAGTGACCGAGGACCAATCGATTACAGCCCTTCACGAGCAAACGGGTTATAGCATGGGCCGCGTCCACGAAGTGGTCGAAGAGTTAGAGCAGAACGGCCTCGTCGTGACGAAACGCGGAAATCGCAATCGCAGAGTAGTTTCGGCCACCGAAACAGCCGTCTTCCGCGCCTACCGGCGACTCCAAAGCCAACACTCCCATATCGATTTCCCGGAACTCCTCTCTCGACGCACTCTCCATGTCTGCTGGTTTCTGGATCAGCCACGGAAAGTGAGCGAGATTGCAGACCGACTTCCGATAACACGCCAGCGGATCTACCAACTCCTTGCACCACTGCAAGAGCGTGCAATGCTTACCAAAGACGGAACCCAGTACAAGATTGCAGACGACCTCACGGACCTCGTTGAATTCGCTCGGGCGTTCGTCGACCACGAACACGCACACCGAGTGCGAGAACACGCCCCGAGTGCGGTCGTTCTGTGGAGTACCCCCGCAGAAGCACTCGTGTCCGTCGAATCGAAACAGGACCGACAACAGCTCGTAGATACGGATGGCTGGGCAGTAACAGGGCTTGCACGGTACGAAGAGTACGGCCTCACCTTCTTTGGCGCGAACCAACCGCCGGTCTTCTACTCCGAGCTCGCCACCGAGATTACCGTCGAACAACTCGTCTGTCACACCCTCGTCGCCAAGACCGACAGTCGGCGGACAAGCTACGCACTTCTCCTACTCACGACGACCGCATTTGATGAAAACCAACTCCGCACAGCTGCAATGGAATACGGCGTAACTGGACTCATCAAAGATATGCTTTCGTTCCTCCACGGTGAACCAACTAGCTCGGAGTACATCCCGAGTACACGTGATTTCGAGGCTCTTAAACAGCAATATGAGGTGACATCATGAGTCCGTTCAGTGGGCGTGAGGCGATCACCGAATTCCTCCAAGATGTAGATGACCAGCTTGACCAGAGCGTTGAGGTCTATCTCGTCGGTGGAAGCGCAATGACTGCACACCAGCTGAAGGATCAGACAAAAGACATCGACCTCGTGCTCGGCGTTTCTGAAGAATTCGAGCTCGTTCGAAATGCGCTCCTTGATATCGGATTTGTCGTCGAGAACGAGCCGACCTCGGAGTTCGAGGGTGTTGGACGGACATTAGAGTTGGCTGGTGAGACAGGAGTTCAGGTGGATTTGTTCGAGGAGCAAATCGTCGGGAAGCTTCGGCTCTCAACGGAGATGTGCGAACGCGCAGAGCGAATATACGGAGGAGAGTCAGTTGCTGGTTTCACGCTCTCAAAAGAGGATATGTTCCTCCTGAAAGGCGTCGCAGGTCGTGGATACGACCCCGAAGATATGCTCGCACTTGTGCGGTCTGGCCTGCAGTTTAGTGTCGTCGGAGAAGAGCTTGAGGCACAACTCCCGGTCAATACAGGGACTGTCGAGGCTCACCAACTATACAGCTACTCTCATCCCCTTATGACGTTTGAGCAGACAATTACGCGATTCGATGGGCTTCCCTCGGGATTCACCGACCGAGTCGAAGCACTCGCAGACCGTGCCTTCACCGAGCGGACCGTCATCGAACATCTCCAAACGGGCTCTCTGGAAATCGAGGTTCTGTATCGGGAAGTTACAGACAACGACGACTCCATTGACCGGCCAGAAACTGTCCGGAAGGCAGTCACCACTCTTGCTGAAAAGGGGATTGTCGAGCGGGATGGAGTGGACGTCTCGCTAGCCGAGGAGATCTCGCTTCCATAAACGCTAGGCCAGAAGCGACCGCGATGAGTTTTTCACCCCCTGAGGGGTGCGGGGGACTCGAAATAGTCCCTCGAATCGAACCATGAGTGGAACAACCGACTCGCAATCACTCGAACAGACACGGCCAAACCAGAAACAGGATATCGTCTACGTCGGCTACCGGCGGCGTGGACGCGCTGTTGTGGAAAAACAACCCGGTCAAGAGCGGGTGACACCAGAGCCGAGTCTCGAACTGGCGAACCACAGTCCCTCGGGCTTCAGTTGGGGATACGGTGGGAGTGGCCCGTCGCAACTTGCGCTTGCGCTTCTGCTGGACTACACCGGCGATGAAGACGTTGCGCTAGCCCACTACACCGCGTTCAAAAACCGGGTCGTGAGCCAGTCAGACTGCTCTCATCCTGAAGGGTACTGGCGACTCACCGGCACCGACATCGAAAACGCCCTTCATAAACTGTCCGACGACGCAGTCGCACCGTCTAACTGAACATCAAGTAGTGCAATCCCACCATGTCAGAACACAACTCACCGTCTCGTGCAAGCAACGAATCGAAAGTAACCAATGACGAATCGTCACCGACGGAGTACGTCGAGCGGAGCGACGTCGGTATTTCGCTCACCGTGAAACTCAAGCGGGGAACCGGGACGCGGGATGAAGACCAGATTAAGGCAAAGGTCAAATAGAAAACACTTGACGACGCCCGTGACGATATGGACGCACTTCGAGCGTACATTCGAGACCTCGCCGAGGAAACTCGTCAGATTCAACCAGCAGAGTGAGATAGACCGAGGCGTCCTATTGCTACCTTGTAACCCCTACAAATTTACAAAGAACACGGCGATTGCTGATTCTCCGAAATTTATCGGTTAGTGGTTATTTCAGGATTCATCTTCATCCGTCGTTTCGTTGATTTGAAGCTCAACGAGTTGGCCGGGTGGGAGGTCAGTCTCGCCTAAGACCTGCAAGAACGTCTGCCCATCCTCACTCAATACTCGTACTGTCACAGTCTCGGTCGCGTCCTCGGCGTCGAACTTCGACTCGATAGCGTCCAACCGAGTCAACACCGTCGATTCGAACGAATCCGTCTCCGGGTCCGACGAACTCGCCGCCGCTGGGTCGTCGCGTACGTCTTCAGTCGTTGCGGGGTGTGACTGTCGATTTTCAGTCGAAGCAGACGGGCCAATAGTTCGACCATCGTGGTCAGTCTCAATCGATTGAGTACAGAATTGGTCTCGAAATTCGTCAACGGCCACGCCTTCCGTCGCTACATCGATCGGCGTTCTCTCGGGAACTGGGAAATTCTCTCGGGTGGCAACAGGTTTGTCGCCAAGTGCCTGCCATTGTTGCATCCGAATCTTTTGGACGACTCTCTCGGTGAGCCAGCCCGGAGCAACCCATTCCCCCGACTCGTAGAGAGTATGCTCGTGAGCGTCGTTGGTGCCCCATGTGAAACACTCGTCGTAGCGCTTCTGGAACCGATTCAACTCCCCACCCGTCGCGTGCTTAATGACGATATGCTGTGGCGCTAGCTCCGCGACGGTCTCGTCGAGCGTCTCGGGCATCGGATGGTTGACGACTTCGAATGCGTGGGTGGTACACGACCCGCCGGAAGCAGGCTCAGCCCCGCCCGTCGTAAGTTGGACGAACACCGCAGAGGGGTCGTCCTCGATAGCCCCGAACAATCGCTTGGCACTCCCTCGAACAGGCTCGTCAGGACCACAAATCGTGATGACGCCCAAGTCCAGTACCTCCGACGGCTCAGAGAAAACCCGCTGTGATTCGACATTCGGCGTATCGAAGCTGAGGTCGTCCCAGAGTTTCGCGGTTTGACCAACGAGTCGAATCGGAAGTGTCCGGTCAAGCTCGTCGGCGAGGTGGCCGAGGAGCGTCGCGTAGTGAACGCCAGTTAGCGCGCTCGTTGCAACGACGACAGACGACCCTGCGAACCCGCGTTCGAGAATCGTTCGCAACGAATCGTTGAGGTGAGTCGTGTACTCGTCGGTCGTCGCAACGTTCATCAGGACGGCATCAATATCGACCGGCAAGGCCGTCTCCAGTCCGGGAAACCCCGCGCAGGGTCGAGTGGTGAAGTCGCCCGTTGCGAGGAGATACTGCATCTCGTCGTCGAATGTTGAGTTGGCACTCGCCTCGTCGTGGAACCGAATGACGAACCCAACGGCACCGGGTGTGTGCCCGACTGGAATTGGACGGACTTCGAGATTTGGTAGGATAGCGGTCCAGTCCTCGATTGGTTCGAGCGCGTCGAGTGCGTCCGAGACAGCTCCGAGGTCGTTGTGTTTCTGGGCTTCGGGGAGTGCGCGCTCGACAATCGTCGCTGTTGCGGGCGCAGTATAGATCGGAGCGTTGTGACGAACGTTGTCGCCAAGCGTTCGATAGTGGTCGATATGGCCGTGCGTGAGCAGTATCGCGTTAAGATATTCGTCATCAGCAGGTAATTCGTCTACATCGACACCTTCTCCAGCATCGATGAGGATGCACGCAGTCGTCCCGTCATTCGTGTGAAATCGCAAGAGGGTAGACTCATTGCCAGCGTAGACATTCGCATTCTGGTACGAGACATCCATCTATTTACAAGTATGGTAGGACCACCCGTACTTGAAAACCCAACAAAGAGTTCCTCCACTACGAGAATACTCTGTTTCGTCCCCCGAAATAGAGCCCCAGCATCGAAACTCGCGGAGGTCGCGCAGAAGTGAATCGGATTGAGACCGGCGATTACGATGTGTTTTTCGACCCCAGAAAGGGTGCGGGGATAGGATTCCCTGCCCGAGAAACATGGCAACACTCCAAGCAGCAACAACGTCGAACGGCGTCACCGTCATCGATGTACAGGCAGTTCGAGAACTCTGCGAATCATACTGTTTCGGAACGCTCGACTGGGAGGTTGACGACAACGACCGACTCTCGATTTGGGGCTACGACGCATTCGAGGTCTACGGGCGTCGAGAAAACGGCCTGCCCGACTACGAAGCAGGACAGCGGACCCACGAGTTCCTTCGAGCACTCGCAACGTATGTCGAGGAGGACGACGAACTCGATATTCAGACGGCCGGATTCACCAAGTGTCGATTCCCGGTGCTCGCCTCTCGATACGTCGTCCGGCATGGCGACGTCCTGCGAGCAGACCTTCGGACTCTTGAGCCAATTGAGGATTGAATGGTGGCGCGTCCTATCAAAACGGATGCTGTCGCTGAACCCGGTTGCGGGGTGTATCAGAGAAGGTATTTGTCGCTTCGATGGACGAGTTAGAGCCGGTCGGTTAGTTTTTCTGCCCCTGACGGGTGCGGGGCACTCGACTTCTCGATGCCTCACGACCACAATGACGACACCACTTGCAAGACTCAAGACGACGAGTAGAGTCAGGAAACGTGCCCAATACGAAGCCTTCGAGTTCGAACTTCGAGATGGCGATATCCGCGTTCGGAACGGGAGCTACGCCGACCCGGAGAATCACGAGTACACCGTCCGAATCGAGGACGACCTGCCGACGGCGTGTACGTGCCCGGCAGACGCAAAATACAGCGGGGCGTGCAAACACCGTGTTGCAGTTGCGCTCCGCCAACCCATTCTCGACGCCGTCCGCCACCATCAACTTCTCGCCGACGGTGGCGAGACTGTCCAGCCCTCAAACCAATCGCGCGACCACGAGAAGAACTCCGAAGAAGTAGCAGAAGCAGAGACAGACGAACTGGATTGCGACTGTGCGGACCTCTCCAGCGATTTTCCGTGTTGGGAGTGCTACCGAACTGGCCGACGTGATCTCCCCGAATAGCATGCCTCACGTTGAGACGACCTCGCTCCGTTCTGCCACGCTGTATCGAAGTACAATCAACAGCAGATTCCGAACTCTATGACTTCCCCCGAAAACACCAATGACGACGCTTCGCTCGCACGACTAACCATCACAGTTACGAACGCCAACCTTCCAGAGGACGAAGCCGAACAACAGGCACTCTGTGAGTCACTCGAAACGGCCGTCGGCAGCGTCCTCAACGAGACGCTCGGCGACGCCACGGCAGACATTGAAGCGATGCTCGGGCATACGTACACCTTGGTCAGTCCCATCTGTCCAGTGTGCGATAGGGCGCTCACGCTCAACGGCATCCATCTCGGTGAGGGTGCAGGTGCGTACGCGGTCGCACGGTGTTCAGCCGACTGTGGCTGGACCGGTGGCGGCGTGTTCAAACTCGTTGATCTCGATAGAAGCGTCGGCGATAACTACGAAAGCGAGGTCCTCACTGGTGGGATTCGACCGGAGCGCCAGCGGTACACCGACCGCGACTGCTAGTTCGGTCGCGCTCTTTCATCCGCATCTCGAAACACGTCTCATGTAGTCTTCCGGCGTAGAGTCCAAAAATCGCTCTCGGTTGTTTTTTCGTCGCCTCCGACAGGAGCGGAGGCGACAACAAGTGAGCAATGTCAGAGACGGCGAATCGAATGGACTCTCACCAGAACAACGACTTGAGCCGCGAAACATCCGGCTCATCGATCCAAGCATTGCGGCGATAGACGACATGGACACCTTCCGTGCCTGTGTCGCCTACGAAAACACCCACCAGAATCGTATCCAAATCCTCCGACGGCTCAAACGACGTGCAGAAGAAATTCGCGCAGAGCAGGCGTAACCCTCCGTCTCTCGGAGAGTTTTTTTTTCGAGCCTCTGGCGGGTGGAGGCTCGAAGAACATGAGTAATCAACCAGAAATCGAGATTCGGCACCAGACCGCGTTTGGAGACGACGGCCGACTCGAAGTCGTCGAAGAAAACATCGAACCTCCTTAGAGGACTTCGGCGCAGAGATCGACCACCGCGAGCGCGATTCTCGACTAGACCGGCCAGAGGCGGACCAGTTCGGCGTTGACGACCGTCCCGAAGTAGCGCGCTCGTCCGAGAGCGACCAGTCAACCCTGTTCGCCGATACCGCCGACGGCCAACGGACGCTCACAGGTGAGGAGGCGGCCACTCGGTGTCTTTTCGAGGGTTAACCAACAAGTACACTCCGCCACTCGGTCGTGTTGGTTAAGACCTGAAAGTGGAGTTTTTTCGCCCCCGATGGGTGCGGGGCACTTGCACTTCGTAAGTGTCAGCCGCACTTGGGATACATGTTACCGACGACAGATCCGCGGGTCACTTTCGACGAATCCGACACCCGCACCGACGAGATGCACAGCGCGATTGAAGCGTGGATTGACGACCTCGTCGCTTTCACTGACAAGGCAAAAGCCAGTCAGCAGTTCCAAGACTGTCTTGCTGTTCAATCCCAGTTCCACGACTACTCCCATCGGAACACGGTCCTCATCAATCTCCAGTATCCAGAGGCAACGAAGGTCGCAGGCTACAACACCTGGCGGAATGAGTTCGACCGGCACGTTCAGGAAGGCGAACAGGCCATCTGGATCTGGGCCCCGATCATCACGAAGCGGTGTCCCGAGTGCGAGAATTCGCCCAGCTATCACCAACAAAGTGACTGTGAGTACGACGAGACGCCGCCGGAGGAGTGGTCGAAAGGGCTTGTCGGCTTCAAGCCAACGACGGTCTTCGATGTGTCTCAGACCGATGGTGAGCCGCTTCCCGAACTGGAGACCGAGGCGACTGGCGACGCCGACGATCTCGTGCCTGCACTCAAAGATGGAACTGCTCAACTTGGCGTGACAGTTCGGATCGTCGATGCTGACGAATGGGAGCATGGCGACGCAACGGGCATCTGCAAATACCGGAGGAAGCGTGATCTCCAACCAGTCGTCGAGGCAAAAGCCCGCTCGAATCGGGCCGGTCTCGCTGTCACGCTGATTCACGAGTACGCCCACGCACTCCTCCATGCAGACATCACCGACGAGACCGAGCGGGCGAAACGCGAGGTCGAAGCAGAAGCCGTCGCATACATCGTTGGTCGGTACTGCGGGCTCGACACGAGTGGGTCGGCATTCTATCTCGCTGCATGGCAAGGCGATGACTCGGAGATAATCCAGGAGCGCCTCGGTCGAATCAGTTCGACCGCTCAGGAAATCATTGAGTCGCTTGAGGGGTAACGCCTGGGAACTACCTCGCTCTACTCGCTCCCTTTGGTCACTCCTTACGAGAGAAGGATAGCGCCTGTCGATTCAGCTAATGGCTGTCGCCTTTTTACGTCGTTGCACAAAATTAGATAGTGTCTGAAATGACGAAACAAGCTAACTCGCACTCTGGGCAAACTGGGTCGCGGGTTCGGAGAGTGTATTGCCGCATTCGACTAAGTAGAGACCTCGAGTTCGAGGCTCTGTAACACAGGACGAAATTGGTTTATAATGGAGTTTCGAGCAATGTTACAGCCGGTGCATTGAGTTGACGGAAATCCCTGAGACTGGTTTAACCAACAAAGCTATGCCCTTTCCACCCCGTGTTGGTTAACATAGAGTGGGTAACCATGTCCTACGAGCCACCGACACCCCCAGCTGAACTCCCCACCGACATTGTCGACACCCTCAACGACTCCTCGCCCGAGGTCCTTCGTCACGTCGCCAGTTATGCCGAGGAACTCGCTGAACACCGTGAGCGTGAAGCTCGTCTTGCCGAGAAAGAGAACGAGGATGATATCGAAGAACAACTGGACGATCTCCCAGAGGACGTCCCATCGAAGGCGACGATTACGACCAAGGAGATTAACGGCAATCGCTACTACTATTGGCAGTGGCGGGACGGAGACAAAATCCGTTCGCAGTACAAAGGTCCAGTTGAGTCGGAGAACTAGTCTTCGTTTTGGTTAGTAGGAATAGAATATGATGCGTTACTGGAAATGGTATATTCCGAGAGATGAAGACCTGTCAGTATCCGACCTTAAGGTAAACAGACGTTGGTGTCCAACCGCCAGGGATGGCAATACCGTTCGACGAGAAGACACGGTCAGTCCTGGTGGGTGAACAGGAGCACGTCGTCGTCCACGGTCGTCACGCAGAGATCGAGGACCTTGCTCAGTTCGAGGCTATCGTACTCTCCCTCGCAGACGACCAGATCGTCGAACGGTCGGTCGCAGGCCGGACACGAGATGCTGACCGTGTTCCGGTACGTGTTCACGGTGCCTGCCGATTCGTGGGGCGTTAGTGACGAAACGAGTTCGCTGAATTCACTCTCGTTCATTCTGTGCCACCGCAGACGTGTAGAACCGGGATGATTCTATTGCTCAGACAGTTACTACAATACGGCTTCCCGGAATCGACTCAGAGTCGTCTACGTACGACCCCCAACAGGCGTGTGCCCTAATCCGCTAACGAAGCCGCTTACTCCTTGGCGGCCTGACAGGCTTTAACGACAAGCTCTGGGTCATCGAGCAGTTGGTTGACGGTGTAGCCGCCCTTGCCTTTGCCGCGGCCACGGCGGTCCTGATCGATGATCGAGAGGAACTCCAGTTCCGAGAGAATGTCTCGAACACGGCGCTGTTTTAACGGGGAGAGACCGTCCTGTTCACAGAGCTGGCGGTACATCTCATAAATGTCCGTGTTGGGAATCTCCGGAGTCTCTTCGGCAGCCTGTTGGGCCTGGAATGCAAGCGCGAGCAGGACCTGCTGGGAGTGTGGTGGCGATTTGGAGATGAGTTCCGAGAGTCGATTCTGCTCTTCGCGTTCTTGAGCCTCTTCGACATGGTCTTCGTTGACGGTGCTGTCGCCGTGCTTTTCAGCGATCTCACCGGCAAACCGGAGGATATCGATGGCCTTCCGAGCGTCACCGTGTTCACGAGCGGCGAGCGCTGCGACCTTCGGAATAACGCCATCTTCGATGACACCGTCGGCAAAGGCGTCACTACGTGCTTCGAGAATCTGACGGAGTTGCGTCGCGTCGTATGGGGGGAAGACGTAATCAACTTCGCAGAGGCTGCTTTTGACGCGTTCGTTCAGTTTCTCCTTGTATCGAATCTTGTTCGAGATTGCGATGGTGGCGACTTTGCTTTGCTGGAGTTTCTCCGATTCCGCTGCGCGTGAGAGTTGCATAAGAACGGAGTCGTTTTCGAGTTTGTCCACCTCGTCAAGGATGATGATGGCGACGTCGTAGGTTTCGTCGATGACGTTCCAGAGGCGCTTGTAGTAGGCGGCGGTCGAGATACCAGTCTCTGGAATGGAGATGCCAGTTTGGTCCGGATGGTTGAGTTGAGTGCCCGCATTGCGAACAGCCTGGGTTTCGGTGGAGTCCTGAAGGCAGTCAACGTAGGCGTAGCCAACGCGGACATTGTTATTAGACGCCTCCCGTATGAGTTGGCGGCTAATGAACTTGGAGCAGAGGGACTTGCCGGTGCCGGTTTTCCCGTAGAGGAAGACGTTGTTCGGCGTGTTACCGTTGAGTGCCGGGCGGAGAGCTCGTCCGAGATTCTTGAGTTCCTCCTCCCGTCCAATGATGTCGTCGTCGTCCTCGGGGAGGTGAGATATCTGGAGAAGTTCCTTGTTTTCGAAAATTGGATCATCCCCAAAGTAGTCGATAGAGCTCGACATTCTTGTTTAAGATGCTTGGTGGAATCGTATATCAAGATTGGGATTCAGTTGCACCGGTTTGCCGCTGTATGCCCCCCTCGTTGCCGCTGTAAAATCAAGAATTGAGGAACAGTACGCCTAATGTGCAGGTCCCCCACCCCTCGTTGCCGCTGTAAGACCCCAGAATTCCGCTGTAACCGTCGGTTTGTCATTCATCAGAATACCAAGTTCAGAGAGAAACCGGACACTCACCCCTCGTTGCCGCTGTAAGAACACGCAACAACCACCTTCCGAGAGTTATCCGAATAGCATCTCATCGGCTCCGATAACTCGACGTTTTCTCTTATTGCAGACGGATAGCAAAAATTTTGACGGTTAACTCTGATAAACAGGCACACCCCTCGTTGCCGCTGTAAACAGTAGCACTATCCGGCATGAGCCGCACGGTCGTTTATAGAAGGTATTGCCAGTTGTAGCAGGGCAAAAATGTTCGATAGTGTGTTGCTTGAATAAGTATCCGGTCGTCGCTTCGGCGAGACTAATGGCGACCAAAGGTCGCTGTCTGATTGCGACTCGTTTAATGAACTATAACACAATATTACTATATAAAACTAACGTACAGTAATGTAGTTGGAGTTAGGCGAAAATTTGCGTCGGTCGTGTTTCTCAGGAAGTCCCCCGTCCTCATTGAGTTTACAGCGGCAACGAGGGGTGTCTCTCCGACCGCGTTCCGTCCCAACGCGAAACTCCACCTTCAATATCTCTCAGCGGCATACTCTCTAAGCGAACATCCGTCCGCTCCCACCGCCAACATTCAAGCGTAACTGTCTCTCTGAGCAGGTCTAAGAGTAGCGCAAATCACTAGCTCCTCAACCTGCTCGTTTTTCAAATTGCCCTAACAAGGCAGGACCAATAGAACATAACAGTTACTTACTGTATGTTTTGTCGGATACTCCACTATTGCCAGTAAAATTGGAAGACAAGCCGCTGTTAAGTGAAACTAGGAATAGTAGCTCTCACATTAGTTAGTCACCTCGATTAGAATATTTATTGGCAATACCAGAGTGGATACTGGACAAACTGGCCTACCGGTCAGCGTTTTACTGGCAAAAGTGGAGAGGTTACTGGCACTACTGGTTCCGATGGTTTTGCACACCGATGACTCGCATCTAGACCAGAGCGCCAGTGACAGCGCCATAGGACACCGCACGGCGAGTCCACAACCCGGAGCGATGACGTATGCAGAGTTTTCGTCTTGAAACCTCCAGTGCGAGGCTGTCGTTGCAGGAACTCCCCATCGTTCAAAGCGGGCGAGAATGTCTGACATAGGACTGACCTACGTTAAAAGCAAGGCGACTGCCTTAACTACCGGTCGTAACCCCACTCGCGGAGCAGGTCGGCGACTTCAGCAGCGTGGTTTTCGTAAACCACCTGTAGTGCTGCCTCACGGGCGTCTGCTTTGTAGACGTTCGATGCGTTAAGTCGGTGCTCGAGATCGGCGATGAAGTCGTCTTCGAGATCTTGGACGTGTTCACGAAGGAAGAACGGGACTTGGTCGCGCCCCTCCTTTACTGTCTCACGGCGATAGTAATACGGGAGTTGCGTGTCTGACTGTTCACTCGTCGTCGTTTGGGTGTCGGTCGCGCCTGTATTATCGCTGGCTGTGGAGGGAGTCTCTGTCGATAGTTGAGAACGGTCGGCGTCGGGTGTGTCCGTAGTGTCGGAGTCCGTTGTATCGGCGGGCGTTGCTGTCTCGGCCGAATCTGCGGGGTCGTCAGCGAATGGGTCGCCGCCTGTGCCCTCTTTCATAGGTTACCACGCTCCTCGAGGAAATGGGCGAGGTCATGGATTCGGTTGAGCGTTTCATGTTCGTAGTCGCGGAGTTTGCGGACGTTGTCGGTGTCTTCAACGGCGAACGCAGATCCCTGAATCGACCAACACTTCTCGAAGAGTGATGAGCGCTTTCGGAGGGTGACGGGATTTGGGTATGGGAGGTCGTCCACTTTCTCGTGGATGGCTTGTTGGTCGTTGGTACCTTCGAACCGATTGACGACTGCGGCGAGGACGCCGACTTGGATGTCGAGTGTGTCTTCGATGCCAGCGACGACGGATTCGAGACCTTCGATGGATTCGCTGCCTTTCCCTGTCGGTTCGACTGGAATTACGAGTGAGCGTGTCGCGTAGATGGCGTTGTAGAGGTGTGGGCCGACTGTCGCTGGCGGGTCGACAATAAGGATGTCGTAGTTCTCGGGAATGTTGCTTTTTGCGAGGACGTGCTGGAGGCGGCCGAATTTACTGAACGATTCTCCGAGGTCTTCAGCGGTTTGGGCGGCACGATCGAGGAGGGAACCGAGGTCTTCGAGACGGTTGTGTGAGGGAAGAACGTCGAACCCTTCGGTTGTTTTGAAGAGGTTGTTTAGGTCGCCTTTTGGGCGGTCGATCATGTGGTGGACGAGTGTGTCGGCATCGCCATCAGCACGGTCTTCGTCGACGCCGAGTAAGTGGGAGAGACTGCCGTCTTGTGGGTCGAGGTCAACGACGAGTACGTCGTAGCCGTTATCGGCGTGTGCGCGGGCGAGGTTCGCGGAGAGGGTTGTTTTGCCGACGCCGCCTGCTTCGCTATACACTGCGTAGGTCAACATAAAAGGGGCGTCTCACCCTATAGTTATAAAACTACAGGATGAAACTACATCCTATAGCTATTCCAAGTAGCTATACTCTATAGCTATATTATGAAGTTATACTAAGAGGGAGAATACTGCATACTCTATCCAACGCATGATATAGCTATACTCTATAGCTATTCCACTCAGATATGGTTTAGAGTTATACTGAGTAGCGTATACTTAATAGAAATCTGTGATCATCACTGGCCGTAGCTACACCCCACCCATCGCCCCACTCAATAGCCATACCACATAGCTATACTCTATAACTATATCGTATAGCTACACTGCTTTCCTATTTTGTCTAAACGAGGATATCCGGGGTACTACTGTCTGTGGATAGTAGCGTGTTGTCGGATTCAACGTGCCCAGCTCAAGATAGTAAATGCACTGCAATATCCGTGAGCGTCGTTGGGGTCCTCGCCCGCTTATCAAGGTACGTAGTTATAACATACTACCGTCATCTGGCGATTTCGGGCACGTGGAATCGCCTTGTCGTTAACCCGTGAATAGCCAGAACCGTTGTCACCCGTGAAAACTGTAGTAAGTGAGTACTTCGTCAGGGATTTGAGTCTTGGTCCTTGCCGCTGGACGATGAAATGCATCAACTCCTCGTCCAGTAACTGCTCGTTCGACCTGATAACGGTGAGCCATGGCTGTTCCTCTCGGCCCAGCCTCATGACCGGTTGTGGTCGAAAAGGATTAATGAGGCGTGGAAGACCGGGTTCCATCCTAAGTACGCCGAAACCGGGCACCACGAAGTAGTGACGAGTCACTTCGGACGACACTGGTTCTCCAACTTCTGGCGTATCGACCAAGATTTCAACCATGAACTAGTCAAGTATATACGTAGAGACGCGATCGGCGACACAGCAGTCGACTACGGTGAATCGATTGACGTGTATCTCCATACGTACGACGACGACATCGAGGACATCTACCGAGAGAACGTCTTCAAGTTAGGTAACGCACCGTACTGAATTCAGCCATACACACATTCAACACACACTGGTTGAAGGTTCGATACTATATAGCACCCCAATGGATTCTCCTTTCGTATAGTAAGTTCCTTTCTCATATCCCCACACCGAGCGCATTCTTCTGTGTCCGCCGTTACAGCGAAGAATATTCTTCGGCGATGCGCTCTATCAATATCTTCTATGGGGGATGTCGCTAATTCAACTTGGTCAACAATATCGACACTCTTCTTGTTTCCTTTTCCTTGGTTACAAAACCTGCATAACACTTGAAAATTATCTAAGGAATTATCTCCAAAATGAGAGAGGGGCTCAATGTGATCTAATTCTGGTGCGGTTTGCTTCTGTGAATATTCATGTATTGGCTTATATTTATCTCTATTCTCAAAAGATTTTGAATTGTTTTCACTTCCTATCCTCACATTACAATTCTCACATCTATTTGATTGCTCTTTTAGGAGTTTCTTCTTGATCGTATCTGAATACGAGATGCTTCTGCTGCTTTCATCCCAGTCGTCCCAAAGTCGGCCCAAATTCTGTCCTAAACTCTTTGCGAGGGGCTTCTCTAAATCAAAATCCTGTTCCAAATACTCAATTATCATCTCGTAAGGCTCATCTTCTTCATCAAATTGTCCACTCACTAGCGCTTCGCCATTATGTTTCGCCAGAGCATCTCTCGGTGTCAGGTGTGCTGCTATTCGAAGGACTGACTCTCTTACTCTTTGGTGGTCGGTCAAAGAGAGATAGCGATCAAATGCGGCTAAATCATCTACTGAATAGTCAACGAGATCACCTCCAAGTTTCTCATGGAGACGAGAAAACACTTCATCACCTGACATTAGAACCCTTTGTTGAAAATTCGTAGCCTGGGGAGGCCCTTTTCATTAGTATCTGCTGCCTTTTCTAATTCTTCGCGGAAGTTCCGTCGATTTTCGCTGGTACTTAGACCACCGGTATTCCACTTGTCGCGGTAGAATTTTTCAGGAATATCATCAACTATGTTTTGTATCTCTTCAGTAAACACCTCATCATCTTCCAAAACGTATTCCCACAAAGAATCTCTGACATCTTCTTCGAGTTCGTCTAAGAATTCCTGCCTATTTTCCTGCTTATCTGCCAACTCTTCAAGGATGTATTCTTGGAGGACTCGCATAGGATCCTTCCGGAAAAATTGTTCAGGATATTCCTCCTCGAAATCTTCTTTTCCTTCTCTTGCGGCTTCTGCATCTTCCCAAAGATCAGCATAATGGTCCTTAATTGCAGACCAAAATGTGTAGAATTTCCCTATTCTGTAGGACACATCGTCCCATTCCTCTATATTTCCATAGAGGGCATCATGGCCTCCCTTCATCTCTACAAATCGGTTCATAAGCATATGCATATCTTTGAAATCAATAGCCCCTGTTTGCTCACCTACCTTCTCTTCGTAATTTATCATCTGGTGGAAAGGAGATCGCTCTTCCACATCGGCCATGTAAGGGTAACGCGCCTTATCAACATCTACCCCCGCCCTAAGAAGTCGATCCATTAGTTCATTAGACTCTTTCTCTGAAAGAGCAGTCGCAACTGTAATCAGAAGCTCTTCTTGAGAAATTGGTTCTGCCTTGTCATTAATTATATAGAAGTGATAGACCTGCTCTTTCTCTTCAAGACCAGGGATGAGAACTATCGGATAGCGAATTTCCTCTTGATACTTTTTTGCTCCAAATACTCTATGTTGACCATCAATAATCAACCCTGGTTTGTGTACTCTCTCAGCATATTCCTCCAGTAGGTCTTTTTTAGCCGGGTCTATCTGATTCCAATCATTTAGAGACTTCTTGAGTTCGCCAGTTTTTCTTGCTAAGTATGAAACAGGATCCTTACCGTTTCTATCCGACATCTCTTCCTCATCAACTTCATTCGCTGCATCGGACTCATCATCCTCACCAACCTGATCTACATACTCCTGCCCAGTCTCTTCAAGTCGATTATAAAGATTTTCATAGGCCTCCTCGAGCAATTCTTTGACTGTCCGCTCCGGTGGGGAAGAAATTGTTATGTCTACTCTATCCCCCTCTTGCTCTTCTATTTCAAGATATTCTTCATTGACAGTTACAAGAATAGCACCAGGAATTATATTAACATCTGTTGATAGAAAGTCTTTAATCTCTTCTAATCTGTGCTCCTTGAGTTGTCTTTGATACCCATTCATAAAGTCCGCATTAGAACGCGGAACTTCTGCCCAATCGGTCAACTTAGAGGCCCCAGAGGTTAGGACATAGAGGTCTGGTGCAGCATCATTCTCTCGGTGGTCCACGTCCAGACCGTGGTATTCCGTGGCTTCTCTATCGTCGTCTGGCATTATTAGTTAACTGGAAGAAAAAGCAATAAAAGTGTTTGGGTCCGCTGAATTACGATACTCAAGCAAACTTCATCCGCTAACTGCTAGCGAATCTTCGTTTCCGAGCATCCAGACCGTCTTTGAACAATTCTTCTGTAAACCAATTGTCCACAGACCAAAACCGCAAGAGATCGGAAGGAAGAAGTGCTCCGTCAGGGTTTTGAACCTGGTCTTTGCCGTGAGAGAGCAACAAACTGGTGAGCGACAAAATTAGGATGCTCCACCGGGCCATACGTATGAAACGACTATATTAGAGTCGAGTTTGTTGGGAGATACTTCCAACTACTCGCCGAAGGCATCCGCGAGCAACTCCTTCATCGCGGGCCGCCGGGCTTCTCGGCGTTTCTCCTCAGAAAGATAGTTCTGATGCACCACATCCGCGGATGAGCTCCCCTGCTCGTCAGCGATGATATCGAGGCGGTCAAGCACGTCTGCAAGCGCGTCCTGGTACTGGCTATACCAGAATCGGCGGGCCATGTGGGGCTTCGGGAGACCACCGTCGACGCGGACATCAGCCTGTTCGGCGAGTCGGTGGAACCGATTTCGGACAGTATCCGAATCGATGTGGCCAGTCTCGGCCTGCGTCGAGGGAAAGAGATAGCCATTCCACTCATCGTAGTCATCGACGAGTTCGAGCTGGCGCTCTCGGTAGGCGTCCAAGCCGTAAAGAAGGCTGACCGTGCTCGGGCCGTTCTTCCGCTCCTCGAACTCAAGATGTGGGTCGTCGGAGTCGACACCGACGAACTGGTTGACGTGGAGTCGCGCGACCTCGCCCGACCGCAAACCCCACGCAGCGAGTGCAACGAGCAGAAGGCGGTCCGCAGGCGTGTCGGCTTCGTTGTTGAGTGCTCGGACGTCCGAAGGCGCTAGTGCCTTATTGTCGGGTTCTGCGCGCTCCCAGCCGAAGTCAGTCGTCACGCCATCCAAGGGGTTGTAAGCGGCCGCGCCGTGCCGGTCGAGTCGATCGTACCAGCCCTGGACCGTCCCGACGTACGTGAATTTCGTGCCGTCAGTCGCGAGCTTGTCGTCGAGGACCTCCACAACTTGGTAGGCACGCTCGGTTTCGGCAGCCTGCTCTGTTGGATTAGAAAGTGGCGTGAGGAGATTCGACGTTTCGTGGAGGTCCTCGTAGATTTGAGCATAGGTTGCCAGATGGGTGCGTTTTGAGGCGAGCGTGGAGTCGGCAAGCTTCCGGCGACGGTCGAGTGCGCGGAGGTAGGCCTCGAACTCGTCGATGGTTTCGGTGGACGAAATCTGCCAGGCGTAGTCATCCGGTGATTTACTGGAAACGGTGGAGTCGTCAAGGCCGACCACGTCGGTGAGGAACTCTTTGACAGTAAAGTCGTGGTGTTCGCGAAGAGTATAGCTGATACCGCTGTATCCGAGGTCGGCGAGTGTCTTGTAGGACGGCCGAGTATGCGGATCGCATCCGTCACGGCGCAACGCGGGCGCGATTTCATCCCAATACAGATCTTCGAGATCGTCGAGGTCGTGGTGACTCCAGTTGATGGTCTCGCTCATGGGGGTGTAGCCGGATTTCTGCGGGGGTTGGTGATTTTAAGCTGAGTCATTTCTGGTTGCTGGGTTTTCGTACTATCTACTTTATGATTTTGCTTAGTCGGTTGTACATCTCTACACAACCGAACTAAGTACCATAACGAGCAAAAATATGACAAAACATAGTAAACCAAATAATGGTATACAAACTTTGCCTTCACGACCTCGGGCACGTACTGTGAGAGGTCAGAATCCGCCGTGTCCGCCCTGCAACTGTTCTTGTCGGTACCGTGAGTTCCGTGAAGTCGCGCTGATGTGTGCAGTCTATAACATCAAGAAGGCCGCAAAACAGAAAATTCTGCTCCCTTCATGCGCTTAAACACTGATCCTCAACTATCCCGTGTTGGTTCTTTACTGATTTTGTTCTATAAGTGGAATAGCGTCTCGTAAGAGAGAAACGGAAGTTCGGAATAAATTGATTCTTGGAATTTGAAATGATATACTCGGTCGATACTCGACATCTATAAGGCCATGATCTGTTGAGGATTTTGAGGACCTTCACAATTGGGAGAACAGTCCGTCCTCAACTCTAAGGATCGTCGAAGAAGCAGGTTCACGAACTCCCACATGTCGAATAGAAGGTATGCGAAGATGGCGATGAAATGACGGGATATATAGGTTTCTGGGGTCGTAGAATAATTTAGTTTGACGTCCTCCAACAACAATGCCTCCGAATCTGCTGCTGTGTTCTTTGCTTCTGCGATCCGACTTGAGTGCAATCGCAATGGCTTGTTCGGGCGTTCTGCTTCAATACCTTCTCAACTTTGATATTCTGCTACTTCCCAGTCGGTTTTCCAACTGCACTAACTGGACGGTGTGCTCAGAATTTTGTCGCAAGTGTTTAGTCTACTAAGTACATGATTGTAATCATGGGAGAATCCGACTTAGAGGCTCATAATAACCGTGAGCAGTTTAATCTTGCTTCTGAACTTGAAAAGGGGGATGAAGTTGAATTCGATACGGCTGAGGAGAGGATTTCTGGTAAAGTTGTTGGAATTGTAGGATCTAACCCGAAAAAGATCCACATCGAAAGTAGGGACGGAAGTCAATATACGCTTGTTCCAACTGGTGTTGAGGAAAATGAGGAAAACGCTGCCCTTTGGAGGACCCCCGAAGAGTACCCTGGACCTAAAGACATGCTCATTAACCTGAGTAGAAAAGGGAAGGCAAACCACGTTAGTTATAATATACTTCGCCTTATAGAGTAGATTTACAGAACTTATTATAGAGAGAATTTGTGAAGGAGTAATGTCCAAGTTACTCTCTGAAAGTAGCATGAATCACTATCTCTGTTCTAAGAGATTAACTATTCGGCATCACTATTGATAACTCTCCTCCTGATCCGAGGAACTGCTATTGAGAAGTTCATTAAAATTTGTTCGTATGATAATAGAGGGTCAATGAAATCCTGAATCTTACGCTCATTTGGTTTTTTGCGCCACAGAGGGGTGGAGGCGTATTAGAAGTTACCTCCAAAGAAACAATGATTCGAATGAATAGCGGCGACTGTGGTTCTGACGTATTGGGGAAGAAATACCGTCCTCGGGGAGAGATCCGTCATGACTGACGGTCCCGACCATAGAGGTCCTGCCGATGTACATCATCTTCTCGGGAATCAGCGACGTCTGCTTATCATCCGGTATCTTTCGCTCTTTGCTCCGGGGGCCACTGTGGAAGTGCGGCATGTTGCGAGAGTCGTCCGAGGTATCGAAGTCGGAAAACCTCCTCGCCAAGTGAGTACAGAGGACTACGAATCCGCCTATAATGGACTCATACAGCGACATCTTCCAAAACTCGCTGAAACGAGCCTCATCGAATACGACGCGGGGCGCAAACAGGTAACTGTCACTCAGCAACTTGACCAATATACTCTCATCATCGCTGCCACGAGCGTCATTACAAACTGAATAGCAAACCGTTCCAGAGTTGCTTGAGTGATAACTGGTAAGCGAGTCTTCTCAAGGTCAGCATCCATCTATTCTACAAGGGCATATCTTCAACTATTCACATACTCTCTTGGACGAACTCCTCTGTGATTACTTCTCTTTCATCCTCGATAGCGGTATCTAGTACCCGGCTACAGAGAGCCAAGACCTGACGGACGTTACCTTGCGACCGTTGGAGAATCATGTCTAGTGACTCCTCAGTAAAGGGATGTATTGGAGCTTCGCCGTTTGGTTCGTCTCGTTCTCTGTTGAGGTAGTCTGCGACTAATTCGTAGAGGTGTTCGCTCGTTAGAGGCCGCAGGGCTACTTCTTGGCCGATTCGCTCGCTGAACGCGTGATATTCGCTCATGACGTCTTGCCAGACTTCTGGCGCACACCCGAACAACACGCATAGACCGGAGCTATTCTGGTCCATCAGATGGCGGATGCTGTTGAGCGTGGCCTGTTCGTTCTTTGAATTGAGTCGCGCGATACTCTCGAATTCATCGACGAACACAAATACGCTAGTGTACCCGAGATCAAGAAGCAGGTTTTTGAGTGCCGTGAACGCTCGAACGCCCATTGTATCGTCGTCGAGTGCACTATGGATCTCCATTTCCTTGCGTTGTTCGTAGCGAATTCCTTCTGCGGTAAGCCACTGCCAGGCGTAGAGGTTCGTATCCTCGTAGACCATGTGGACAATCGCCCGAGCGAAGTCCGCGAAGCGGGTAATGTCGCTGAGCTTCCGGATTGCTTCAGGCACGATATCAGAGAGTAAGACATCACCTTCGTCGATGAGCGACCGCATTGATTCGGCCCCCATCGGGTTCGCGTCCGTCACGTCACGCGCGACCGAGGCTAACCAGTTATACGCCAACTCTTGAATGCGGTTGAAACCGAGGTCGTACATGAACTCGTGATAGATGTCGAGAAAGCCTTCACCCGGTTGAGCAACGTATCCGACGACGACATCGTCACGGTCCCGTAACAGCGATCGGGTGTATTTCAACGTGTGGGACTTCCCGTTCCCGTATTTTCCGGTGACGACGAGGTGTTTGGATTTCCCGGTCGCAAGCACCGATGAGACTGTGGAGCTGATTTGCTCTGCGACGTGTTGCTGGCCGCAGAAGATTTCTGGATCTTCTGCTGGGACGGGACTGTACGGGAATGGGTTCGCCTGTAGGTTGTACTGTGTGTAGTTCTGCTGCTCGTCGCTGATGGTGAATGAGTTGTTCATTTAGAATCCTCCGGTTTGAACGCTATATCGCGGTCGTATACCGCGATATAGTAGTACTGCTTGTCGTACTGTTCCACGCCAGCCATGACTTGCTGGGTTGACTGTGAAGTCGAGACCAGTCCGTCATCGCTGGCGAGATCGATTTGCTTGATACCGAAAGCAGCGTCTTTGGCTGCAGTATCCATGGGCGCTCCTGAGAGCTCAAGCTTCCCGACGTTTTGTTGGCAGAGTTCTACCAGCATCTCGTCGAAGTCGCTGCGTCTGCAACCCGTTCGCTCACAGACTTCCTCACGAAGACGCGGAATCGACAGGTATCGTTGTCGTAAGTTTACTCCTGCCGTCTGCTCAAGGTCGTCGTACGCACCGAGCAAAATGTACTGGAAGTTACGAGGTGGCTCTCCCTCGTCGGTGAGATAGTAACTGCCAGTAAACGCGTTTCGCTGAATGCGTCCTAGTCGTTCAGCCCAGTCGCCAAGAACTTCGACACTAGTTTGGTTGAACGTGTACGGCGTGTACTGTTGGTTTTCTTCGAGATGTTCTAACAGCGTGTCGAGATCCGTCGGCTCAACTTCCCCAAGCACTTCGAGGAATGTTCCGTAGTGTGGACTCTGAGTTGAGAGTACACTACTTACTGTCTCCCAGTTCTCTGCTCGAATCGCCTTGAGGAAGGACTCACCGACGTACGTTGTTGTGTAGACCGGGTCATCGTCAGGCCCATTCTCTTGCAGTAAATCGATCCGAGTCGCCTCTAAAATCGTTTCTCGTGCCCGCCGGTGGCTCACGTCGAGCGCTGTTTCTATGTCTTCTGTCGACTGCGCCTCGTCCTCACAGGCATGTGTGAGTTCGACGAGACGGGCGAGTGTGACTGGACGTACTGTCGCTCGTTCGTCGGTCATACGAGCCTCCGAATCTGTTGTTTCGCGGTTTTATACGCACGCTGGGTCACCTCGTTTCCGCGGAAACGGAGGTCAAGGTAGTTCTCGATGTCGCGCTCAGACTCGGCGACATAGCGAAATCGGCGCAGTTCGGTTGCGAGTGCCCAGAGGTTGTGTTGGGTAAGTGCAGTTCGGTCTTGGCGGATGTCATCTAGCGTTCGCTGACCACAAATTGGGCAGGGACAAGGGAGTCGTTCCATCTCCTCGATGTTCTGTAACTCTTCGCCACCGAATCCAGGTATCAGGTAATTCCGGTTTCCTGCTGCACGTATGAACGCTGACGAATCGAAACTGTCGACTCCCAGATACAACAGGAGTGGTTGATAGACGAGACCACCAAGACCGTACACGTGCAGATGCTTTTCAGTCGCTTTCCTCGCAGCAAGTACCAAACTCGTTACCTTCTCGTAGTCGGTCCGTATTGGCACGAGACTTCCGAGAGCATACCCGTGGAAGTCACCATATTTCTCAAGATGCTGGATGTTGTTCCGAATGGTTTCTGGGTCGTACCCGTGAACGCTAGCGAGGAGTAAGGAATCGCCGTCGTGGTGGTCGCTCGCCTCTAAAGCGAATTGGATGCTCTGCTCAATTCGGTCTTGGTTCTCTGCTGCCCGGTTCTTTCTGGAGAGAGGGACGTCGACCGTCCCGTAGATGTCTGCGTTCAACTGCCGTTGGGTCTCCAGGGTTTCCTTTGGGGTAGTGTCGACCTCTCCACTGGTGAAGTCAAACCCCCCACTATCCGCAAAAACGATGGTGTCCTCGGGGACGTCCATCTCTTCACGGAGAGTGACGCCGTTCGTTAAGCGGTTCCACATTGGGTCTCGGTTGCGGATCGACCGTGCGTTGATGATGGCCGAGGAGAAGTCGGGGATATCACCCACGTACGTTGGAGTGTTATCACTCGATCGTTTTCCGAGATTCCGGACGGGAAATAGGACCGGTGTGTCTAGGTTCCCGTTGGGTAAGTCGAGTTCGCGCCTTCTGTACAACATGCCTCCCGCTCGGGTAGGCTCTTACGATATTTAGATAATGGCTCAATAGGCAGTAAAATGAGTGGATTCCAAGAAGAAATTGGCCGAAACTGATTATATTTTAATCATTTCCAAGTGTCACCTGCGACGGTTCTTTGTCGACACGGCGGCACAGTTTTTCAATTGTCTCCGGTTGTAACCGACTAATACTGTCAATGCGCCGGGCGAAATTCTCCATGTAGAGGCCTTTCAGACCAACAACGATAGTGCCGTGTTTCTCTGCGTCATCCGTCCGTGCTGGCACAGACACGATATTATCGAACTGCTCGTCAACGAGTTCCCGATTGAACACCACTCCAATACGGTCAGCCGGGACATCCTGCACCATCTCGTCAATATCGATACTCGTGTAGTAGTCCTTCCCGAGAGTGAAGAAGACGACATTGTAGTCCGACTCGGCCATCACCTGCTCTAAGTCCTCCCGAATCCGTAACTGGGCGGACCGCTCACGGATCTCACTAACGTTCATCGAACTGAACGTCACCTCATATGGAGGCAGGGATTCTGTTTCCTCAACCAACCCAAAGCCTGCACTAATGAAGTACCGGCGGACATCATGGTCCTCCCGCTCCAACCGTCGCACCGCGTCCTTCACGAATTCTTGCTGGCGGCCGGTATATAAATCTCGGGCAGCAATTCCTGGCACGTCATCGCGTTCCAGCAGTTCCGTCCTCGAGAATTGGAGCGTCTCTTCCGCATCGAACTCAGGAGCAGTCTCTGGCGTGTTCTTCGAGCCCGAACACTGGTCGATAATCAAAATGTCGAGGCCATCGTCGGTCTCCAGTTCTGGCGGATGCGGAACGAAATCTTCACCAGCGACGTAATTCTCACCACACCGCTCAAGTGCGCTCTCTCGCACCGCGTCCGCTTCCTCGTAGACCTGAACGGAACAGTCGCTCTCCTCGACGGCATCGATAAGACGCTCGTCTACATCATCGTCGGGTGCATGGAGAATCAATTCCTGGTATCGCTCGGTCTCCCGGCCCAGATTTTCGGCCATACTAATACGTGAGAACGAAACGGTCGACGGCGTATCTTCCCACCATTCTCGGATCCCCTCAGCGTCCACAACACCGATTTCGGCAACAGGGAGATCGTGGACTTCCTCCCAGAAGTCCGAGTGCTCCTTCCGGAGATAGTCCTCAACCGTGTCGTAGCCAATTAGAGATGCCGTTCCCTGTGTTGCCACGAGGATTTTCGGCAGTTCGTCTGCGAACTCATCGTAGAACCGGCGCGTATTATGGAATCCACGTCGGCGGTTTCGGTCATTTCCACGGAAGATACAAACCTCAACACCATTCTCGGCGCATATTGGGCAATCACACTTCTCCCACGGTCGCTCTCGAAGCGTCTTCTGATACTCTTCAAGTAACTGATCATCCCCGATCCACTTTGCATAATCCTTGATGACCGTCCAAATCTGGTCGAACAGGCTGAATTCAGGGACTGCCGTCACGTCACCTAATATTTGGGAGTAAGGATCAACTTCCCCGTTCTCGTCGGGGAATTCATCTAACCCGATGCGTAAAACCGCCTGCTCTTGGATTTTATCGGGCGTTCGTGGGAACTTCTCGAACACTGTTTCTGCAGTTCGTATTAGTTCGATGTAGTCCTCGAACGGGACGGGGGAATCGGGGTCATCCTTTCGAAGTAGTTTGACCAGTTTGCCACGGAGATTCTTACTAAAGCTGGCTTGTAGCTCTCGGGCGTACTCGAAGTGGTCGCGGAAGGCCGCTTCGACATCTCGGAGTCGGGATTTGTCGTATCGGTCGTCGTGGCGGTGTTCCTGAAGATACTTCCGCGTCGCCGAGAGTACGGGCCCTGCTGTTTCACGCCAGTCCTGAAGGGCGTCTGTAATTGCCTCGTCCGCGGCGTATGCCCGGAGCGCCACGAGCGTTTCCCGCCCTCGCAACGATTTTTCGATTGCCTCGTCGAGGGTGTCGCGGTTGGAGGGGTATCGAACACGGATTGCGTCGTACCGCTCGTCCGCGTCTAACCGATAGTTCTGGCCGCCAGTCCACGCTGAGCGGAGCATGCTTGCGCTGTCGAAACTGGTCATCCCAGACCGGCCGACGGTTTCGAAGCCCTCCGTCTTCGCGAACCCGAAGACGTGTGAGTCAACGCGTGTATCGTGTTCGCGCTCGAACTCTTTGACGGTTTTTCCGACGCCCTTCACGATTTTCCGGACCGCGTGAATCGGACTGCCCGCAACCCCGCCAATTCCGAGATAGTTGTAGCCGATATCGAGAACGGTGTCGGCAGCATCGGCATACGACTCGGCGTTCCAGCCCTGAATTGCGACCATTAGTCGGAATGGGTAGTCCCCGTCGTGGTACAAGTCGTACATCTCCTGGGCGTTGCGCAACGTGAGCTCGTAACGGAACTCCGCGTCGTTCTCCCGGTAGACCGCGCGAGGATCGGTCTTTAGACGCTCAAGTACTGCATCTATGTCACCTTGGAAGTTCTCGGCGGTGAACGGTTCGACGTCTGCATCTTCTTCCGTCCGTATCGTCGGTTCGTACTCGTCGACGTATACCGGCCACTTCTCGGGCCACTCGTCCGTCATTAGGTCGACAGCGTCGGTCAGTGCATCGGGAATATCGCTCTTTTTGAAGTCTGAGTGGAAGGCTCGCTCGTCAAGATAGAGACGCCCTTTATCCTTTCCAGATCCTAGAACGAGATGGTCTATCGTCACTCCGACCGTAACTTCGAGTGTTTCGTAGAAGTCCAGCATCTCGGCGTTTCCGTACGGAGGGAAGGGGAGAGACTTGTACCCCCATGCGCCACAGTCACTAATCGTTGGTAACCAGTCAGGGATAGAGAGAACCGGATCGTCGTAGACGCCATACTCGGCGAGGCGTTCGGCCTTCCGGTTCGACTCTTCCACTTGTTCGCGCGAGATAAGCACGCCGTCGATAGGCGTTGTGTCCCGCTCGAAGATGTCCCAGATGTAGTCGAGATTGCGCTCCTGCCGATTAAGCGTAGAGAGTTCATCGTGCTCGAAGTCGTAGTGAGCGTCGACCGCATCATCCCACTCAGGAACGTAGAATCTCACAGGTCCTATTCACCGTCATGTGATTATTTTGCTCTTCCTTATGAATGTCCCTTTTGCTCTTTGCGCGAAATTGTGACTTGAGGGACCTCGCGAACTAGGAAGCACGACGAAGGACGTAAGGAAGTAACCGCCAAATACATTGCATCGTGGGAGTGACCTCAAGAACCCGCCTCCCTCGTAGCCAAGGTTAGCACGAGGAGTCTATGCGGACAATATCTTTATTCCTTGAACCCGTCCTTTCTAACGGGCGACGTGCCACCGCGTAGTGGGATGCGCGGTGCGTTTCGATTGTGTCGTCCAGACCTAGGGAAGTTTGGGAGTCGCCATCCTCCATCGGTGGCATTGATACTTCCCCTTTTGTACCGGGAACGCTACCCAACGAATAGCCGAATTAATTGCGGTTTAGATGAAATCACTCGGTATAGTGGGGAGACACGATGGCGTTCTGAGTTTCACCAGCCGTAATACGTCGGTACCAACTGATGGTCGGGAACTTCCTGCAATCGCTCTACCGCTAATTCGTCCGCCTCCGAGACATCCCAAACGATATCGAAGAACTTGATTGCAGCGTCGACGAACTGCGTCCGTTTCGTATAGACCCCGCACTCTGGGTTCCAGTCATAGCTGTTCTCCATAAAGTTCGCCGAACCGAGTAGCGCGGCGCCTTCATCGGCGTGACCGATCGTCTGTACCTTTCCGTGGATGCCGAACTCTCCGAGATCGCGGAAGTCCATGTCGGAGGTCACGCGCTGGTGCTCTTTGAAACGCGAGTAGGTGCGGACGGTGACCTGATTGCGGTGCTCCTTAATCTCGCTCAGGAGATTTCGCTGCAGCCGCCTCCACTCCCAGGGCTCTTTGGTGTGTCTCGTTAGAAGGCGCAGTTCGTACCCACGTTCGAGTAGGCGTCGAATCTGGGAGACGTACTCGTTGAACGTGTCATCGTCAAACGGCGTCATGACGCGTAGAGTCCGATCGTCGAGTTCCCGTTCCAATCCGAGGCTGAACAGTCGGTCGGTCATCTCCGTATACGACCTCAATCCCGACGGTTGGTCCTCGTGCCATCGGCGCAGGCGCGCACGTTCTCGTCCCAATCCGCGTGAACCCCCGACGTAGTCGTCCATCTTCTTTTCTCCGAGCGCCTCCGGGTCCACGAGCGTGTAGGTGAAGTATGCCGGCGCGACGTCACCGTCTCCGAGAGACGCGTAATCCCGGGCGACCATCTGTTCGGCCGCCGTCGCCGGTGGGGGCGACACGGAAACGCCAGTCAGCGAGTCGGCCCTGCGCCGAACCGCTGAACAGCGCTCAACAAGGTGGGTAGTGTACTCTCCGCTCAAATCCTCTCCGTCGACGGACTGCGGGACCGAACTGAATCGAACTACGCTCTCACCGATCACTTCGCAGTTCACGCCGGTGACCGAAGATAGCGACTGGTAGACCGCGTACGAGTCTAAATCGATGCGGTCAGTGATGAACTCCGCGTCGAACCTCGCGAACTCGGGATGGGCGGCTACAGTGGCGATGACGCTTATCAGAAGTTCTCTCTCCTCGTCACCGATG